>NZ_JBRRCU010000018.1:0-61393 GCF_056759195.1 Stenotrophomonas sp. STEN083
CCCTGGGCGGGGGGCCCGGCTGGCCGTGAGTAATAGCGGGGGTGCCAAACCGGGGGCCCCCGCCGGGTTTGCCCCGCAAAACCCCTACTCTGGCCCCGGTTTTCCAATCCCCTTCTACTTCCTTGTGACCTGATGCGTGCCGACTTCTACCTGATTGCCAAGCCGCGCTTTCTCACCGAGCCACTGAAGCTGGTGTGCGAACTCGCGCGCAAGGCCAACGATGGCGGCCTGTACACGCTGGTACTGGCCCGCGACCAGGCCCAGGCCGAGGAGTTGGACGAGCTGCTGTGGTCGTTCGACCCCGACGCCTATATCCCGCACCAGATCATCGGCGAGGACGTGGACGAGGAAGAGGCCATCGTGCTGATCGCCACGCCGGGCGCCGAAGCACCGGAACGTCCGTTGGTAATCAACCTGCGCGACGAGCCCTATCTGGGTGCCTGCGACCGCGTACTGGAAGTGGTGCCGGCCGACCCCGCCGCACGTGAACCACTGCGTGAGCGTTGGCGCCAGTACAAGGCCGCCAACTACACGCTCAACAAATACGACATGTAAGGGATTACACGCATGCGCCTGCTGATTGCCATCCTGCTGCCGTGGCTGGCCTTTTTCACCATTGGCCGTCCGATTTCCGGCATTGTCTGTCTCATCCTGCAAATCACCTTGATCGGTTGGGTGCCCGCTGCCATCTGGGCTGCATACGCGGTCAGCCAGTACCACACCGACCAGAAGATCAAGCGCGCACTGGCGCGCTGATCCCTCCCCTCGCTCTTTCCGGTTTCCCCGCATGACCCAACTCGCCTCCAGCTACGACCCCAAATCCTTTGAAACCGCGCTCTATGAGTCGTGGGAGAAGGCCGGCCTGTTCAAGCCGTCCGGCAAGGGCGAGCCCTACACCATCCTGCTGCCGCCGCCGAACGTGACCGGCACCCTGCACATGGGCCATGCCTTCCAGCAGACCCTGATGGATGCATTGATCCGCTACCACCGCATGCGTGGCTACGACACGCTGTGGCAGGTGGGTACCGACCACGCCGGCATCGCCACCGAAATGGTGGTCAGCCGCAATCTGGCACTGGAAGGCAAGGGTGAAACCCGCGACTCGCTGGGCCGCGATGGCTTCATCGACAAGGTGTGGGAGTGGAAGGCACATTCGGGCAACGTGATCGAAGGCCAGATGCGCCGCCTCGGCACCTCCGCCGACTGGTCGCGCAGCACCTTCACCATGGACGCGGGCCCGAGCGAGGCGGTGATCGAGTCCTTCCTCCGCTGGCACGAGCAGGGCCTGATCTACCGCGGCCAGCGCCTGGTCAACTGGGACCCGGTGCTGAAGACCGCCATTTCCGACCTGGAAGTGGAGAGCGTGGAAGAAGACGGCTTCATGTGGTCGATCGCCTATGCGCTCAACGACGGTGCCAGCTATGAGCACGTCGAAGTGGACGCCGACGGCAACGAGACCCTGCGCGAAACCCGCAACTACCTCGTCGTGGCCACCACCCGTCCGGAAACCCTGCTGGGCGATACCGCGGTGATGGTGCACCCGGAAGACAGCCGCTACGCGCACCTGATCGGCAAGAGCGTGACCTTGCCACTGACCGGCCGCAGCGTGCCGGTGATCGGCGACGACTACGTCGACAAGGCGTTCGGCACCGGCGTGGTCAAGGTGACCCCGGCGCATGACTTCAACGACTATCAGGTGGGCGTGCGTCACAGCCTGCCGATGATCAACCTGTTCACCACTACTGCCACGCTCAACGAGAACGCCCCGCAGCAGTACCAGGGACTGGACCGTTATGCAGCACGCAAGGTGATCCTGGCCGAACTGGAAGACCTGGGCATCCTGGTCGAGACCAAGGCGCACAAGCTGCAGGTGCCGCGTGGCGACCGTACCGGCCAGGTGATCGAACCCTATCTGACCGACCAGTGGTTCGTGAAAATGGACGGGCTGGCCAAGCGCGGCCTCGAACTGGTCGAGAACGGCAGCATCAAGTTTGTGCCGGGCAACTGGATCAACACCTATCGCCATTGGATGGAGAACATCCAGGATTGGTGCATCAGCCGCCAGCTGTGGTGGGGCCACCGCATTCCGGCGTGGTTCGACGAAGCCGGCAACTGCTACGTCGGCCGCAACGAAGCCGACGCCCGCGCCAAGGCCGGGCTGGGCGCCGACGTGGTGCTGACTCAGGACAGCGACGTGCTGGAGACCTGGTTCTCCTCGCAGCTGTGGCCGTTCTCCACCCTCGGCTGGCCGAATGAAGCGGCGATGGCCGAGCGCGGTTTTGAGCGCTACCTGCCGTCGAACGTGCTGATCACCGGCTTCGACATCATCTTCTTCTGGGTGGCGCGCATGATCATGGCCACCGACAGCTTTACCGGCCAGATCCCGTTCAAGGACGTCTACATCACCGGCCTGATCCGCGACGGTCAGGGCCAGAAGATGTCCAAGTCCAAGGGCAATGTGCTCGATCCGCTGGACATCATCGACGGCATCAGCATCGACGACCTGGTTGCCAAGCGCACCCACGGCCTGATGCAGCCAAAGATGGCCGAGAAGATCGAGAAGGCCACGCGAAAGGAATTCCCGGACGGCATCATCGCCCACGGTGCCGACGCGCTGCGCTTCACCATCGCCGCGCTGGCCACCCACGGCCGTGACATCAAGTTCGACATGAGCCGCGCCGAGGGCTACAAGAACTTCTGCAACAAGCTGTGGAATGCCAGCCGCTTCACCCTGATGAACACCGAGGGCGCGAGCTTCACTGGCGTACCGATGCCGCGCACCGATGCCGAGCGCTGGATCCTTGCACGCCTGGCCAAGGTTTCGGCCGAAGCACAGCAGCACTACGCCGACTACCGCTTCGATCTATTGTCGCAAGCGCTGTACGAGTTTGTCTGGAACGAATTCTGCGATTGGTTCCTGGAACTGACCAAGCCGGCCTTGAACGGTGACAACGCCGAGGATGCGGCCAGCACGCGTCATACGCTGCTGTACGTGTTGGAAGCGGTACTGCGCCTGCTGCACCCGCTGACCCCGTTCGTCACCGAGCAGCTGTGGCAGCAGGTGGCACCGCGTCTTGGCATCAACGCCGAGTCACTGTCGTTGCAGGCCTACCCAACCGCGGAAGAGTTTGCCGGCGATTACGCGCAGGCCGAAGTCGACGTGGAATGGTTCAAGACCATGGTCAGTGCCCTGCGCCGCGTGCGCAGCGAATTGAACGTGCCGCCGTCCAAGCAGGTGCGTCTGCTGCTGCAGGGCGGACAAGCTGCTGACCGCAGCCGCCTCGACCGCTTCGCCTCGCAGCTGCGTTTCCTGGTGAAGCTCGAGAGCATCGATTGGTTGGCCGCTGATGCGGTGACGCCGCCGGCTGCCGCCGCCATTGTTGGCGAACTGAAGCTGCTGGTGCCGCTGGAAGGCCTGGTTGATCTGGACGCCGAGCGTGCGCGCCTGGACAAGGAAATCGCCCGCGTTTCTTCGGAGAAGGAGAAGAGCGAGGTCAAACTGTCCAAGTTCACCGACAAGGTACCGGCGGCGGTGGTCGAGCAGGAGCGTGTGCGCCTGGTCGATTGGAACAGCCAGTTGGCCGGCCTGCAGGAACAGCGCGCGAAGCTGTAAGGCTTGTTGGTTGCTGTTGTAGAAAACGCCGCCTCTGGGCGGCGTTTTCTTTTGTGCGTTGAGAATCAAAGAGCAGCGAGCGAAGAGCGCCCTCATCCGCCCTGCCGGGCACCTTCTCCCGCGCGCGGGAGAAGGGAGTGCAATGCGCCATGCACGCCTACGGGTTCGCTGAGTTGCTCGGGCTCAAGCGCGCAGTGCCGATTGCTCAGGGAGTCTGCCGGCCGAATAAATCTGTGCAATCCAATCCCTTCTCCCGCCTGCGGGAGAAGGTGCCCAGAGGGCGGATGAGGGGCCTTTTGGCCTTTTGGCCTTTTGGCCTTTTGGCTTTTTGGCTTTTTGGCTTATTGGCTTTTTGGCTTTTGGGTTTTGACCTTGCCTCCCAACAGCCCACCCCCAAATCCCAGCTACCCTCCCCAAGCACCCCAACGACAGAACCCAATGTCCCTCGGCATCTTCTGCGCGGTCCTGTTCGCCGCCCTGCTCCACGCCAGCTGGAATGCCATCGTCAAACTCGGCGGCGACAAGCTGCTGACCACGATTCTGGTCACCGGCTGGGCTGCTGTCCTGTCTGCAATCTCCTTACCCTGGTTGCCAGCACCAGCCGAAGCCAGCCTGCCCTGGCTCGCCGCTTCAGCTGTCCTGCAAACCGGCTATTACGTCTTGGTCGCCCGCGCATACCACAGCGCCGACATGAGCCTGTCCTACCCGCTGATGCGGGGTTGTGCTCCGTTGCTGGTTGCCATCGCCGGCACCTGGCTGTTCAACGAACACCTGTCTGCCGCCGCCTGGAGCGGTATCGCCCTGATCAGCAGCGGCATCCTGTGCATGGCCGGCAGCAGCACCGCCCGCAACATCCGCCTGCCGCTATGCATCGCCGTGGTCATTGCCATTTACACCCTCGTCGATGCACAGGGCGCGCGCCTGTCCGGCAACGCTTTGAGTTACACGCTGTGGCTGTTCCTGTTGTCCGGCCTGCCGTTGCCGATCTGGGCGCTGTTCGCCCGCCGCCAGCAGCTGGGCAGCTATCTACGCGGCAACTGGCAGCGCGGACTGGTGGGCGGTATCGGCACCACGGCGTCCTATGCAATCGCGCTATGGGCGATGACCACCGCGCCGGTTGCGGTGATCGCTGCCCTGCGTGAGACCTCGATCCTGTTCGCGCTGCTGATCTCGGCGCTGCTGCTGAAAGAGCACATCAGCCGCAAACGCATGCTCGCCGCAGCACTGATCATCGCTGGTGTAGTGCTGTTGCGCCTGGCGTAACCCAGACAAACCTCAGAGCGGCGGCATCACACTGATGTCGTCGTCCACCAGTTCCATCGCCATAACCAGCGCATCTTCGCGCCCACTCGCAGTCGGGTAGTACCGCGGGCGTCGGCCAATCTCGTTGAAACCTTCGCTGTGGTACAGCGCGATGGCCGAGGTATTTGACGGTCGTACTTCCAGGAACACCCGCAACGCGCCACGTTGCCGTGCAACCCGCACCAACTCGCGTAGCAGACGCCGGCCGTGACCACGCGACTGACACAGCGGGTCAACACAGACATTGAGTACGTGCGCTTCATCGACAGCAATGCTTAGCACGGCGTAGCCGACAATAGCGTCATCCTGCACCAGCACCCGGCAGGGATAGTCGGCGCGCAGGCAATCCTGGAAGATGCCGCGCGTCCACGGGAACGGATAGGCACGCAGTTCCACTTCCATCACCGCATCCAGGTCCCCTTCATGCATGGGGCGCAGGACCGACCCCAGCGCGGTCATTGCCGTGCTTTCCGCCGCAAACTGCGCAGCTGCGGCCACAGGGCACGCTTGGCGGCCGGATCGGCACGCAACTGGGCCAAGGGCCAGCTGTCCATCAGCGCCCGCGTTTCCGGCTCATTGGGATTGCAGCCAGAAGCACGCAACAAGGCGATCTGCAGGCGATCGGGCATCCCCAAGCCGCCGCTGCGACGACCACCACCCGGTGTAGCGGCAGCAAATACCGGCGCCGGCGCTGTGCTCGGTGCCTGCGGTGCCCTTGCGGCCGCGTCACGCGGTGGGGCAACAGCAACCGGCTTGCTCACCGCAGGTTGCGGCTGCGCTGCCAACTCCACCGCTACCGTAGCGGTATCAAAGGCTGGCGCAGCCACGGCTGGCGGCGCATCCAGCGCACTGCCTTGCAGATAAACGGTGTAGCCCATCGCCTGCAGCCATGCCTGCTGCTCGGGGGTCCACACCGGCTCGGGCGAGAAACCGATCACTGCACCTTGCCGGCCGGCTGCCGCCAGCGTTGCAGCGCCCACATCACCGGGCCGGAGAGCGCATAGATCACGCCAACCGCCAACAAGGTGCGCGCCGGGTCCAGTACCACGATGGAAATGATGATCGGCACCAGCGCCAGCACCACGAACGGTACGCGTTCCGAGCGCGGGCCCTTCTCGCTGCCACCCTTGAAGCTCCAGAAGCGGATCCGGCTGACCATCAACAGGCCGGACACGATGGTCACGCCCAAGGCCACATAGCGCAGTTCCTCACCGCTCCAGCCCAGCTCGCCATCGGCGAAGGCCCAGACGAAGGACATCATCAAACCGGCCGCAGCCGGACTGGCCAGGCCGACAAACCAGCGCTTGTCGACCGTGCCCACCTGGGTATTGAAGCGGGCAAGGCGCAGCGCCGCGCAGGCCGCATACAGGAAAGCCGCCGACCAGCCAACGCGGCCCAGCACGTCGCCATCGAATTTCAGAGAGGACAAGGCCCAGTGGTACATCACCAGTGCCGGCGCCATGCCGAAACTGACCAGATCAGCCAGGGAGTCGTATTGCACGCCGAATTCGCTGCTGGTACCGGTCAAACGCGCAACCCGGCCGTCCAGCCCATCCATCACTGCCGCTACGAACACGGCAATGCTGGCGTGGACGAACTGCCCGTTGGAGGCGGCAATGATCGCGTAGAACCCGGCAAACAGCCCGGCGGTGGTAAACAGGTTCGGGAGCAGGTAGATGCTGCGCGAACGCGGTGGTGGTCTCAATTCGTCCATACCGGAGAGTTTAATCGACTTGCCAGCCGCGTCACCGGGTGCTGCAATCGCTGTCTGCCCTGTTCCGGTGTCTGGAGTTGCCATGCTCACCCTGCCACGCCTCTGCTGCCTGCTCCTGCTCAGCACCGCTGCCACTGCCAGCGCCGCCAATCTATACAAGTGGAAGGACGCCAATGGCGTCACCCAGTACTCCGAGCGCCCGCCGGCCGGCAAGCAGTTTGAAACCCGCCGCATCACCGCCAGCGGAGCTTCTGTCGCCGAACCAGAGGCTGCGGCCGACGCTGGCGAGTCCGAGCAGTGCCTGGGTGCACGCAGGAATCTACAATTGCTGAACGGCAATGGCCCGGTCAGCCAGGGCGTTGGTGCCGATGGCAAGCCGGGCGCTCCGCTGGATGACGCCCAGCGCGCGGCGCAGAAGCAGCTCGCAGAGGCCGCCGCTGCGGTCTATTGCAAGCCTGCGCCGAAGAACTGAGCTGCTAGCTGACAGGAAAAACCGGGGTCAGAGTCGGGTTTTGCTTTGCAAAGCCCGACTCTGACCCCGGTTTTTCCCCCTACCCCGTTGGTGGCGGTGCGAGTGGGCTGCAAGGCTGGCAAAATAGGGGATCGTCCGTTTTGCGAAGCCCCCTGCCATGCGTCTTTCCCGCTTCCACCTGCACACCACCAAGGAAACCCCCGCCGACGCCGAGCTGGTCAGCCACCGGCTGATGCTGCGCGCGGGCATGATCCGCAAGCTGGCATCGGGCCTGTACACCTGGTCGCCGCTGGGCCTGCGGGTTTTGCGCAAGGTGGAAGCCATCGTCCGCGAGGAAATGAACCGCGCCGGTGCGGTCGAGCTGCAGCTGCCGACCATCCAGCCCAAGGAACTGTGGGAAGAAACCGGCCGCTGGCAGAAGTTCGGTGGCCAACTGCTGAAGATCAAGGACCGCAAGGAGCAGGAATACTGCTACAGCCCCACCGCCGAAGAAGCCATTACCGACTTCGCGCGCCAGGAACTGTCCAGTTACAAGCAGCTGCCGGTCAATTTCTACCAGGTGCAGACCAAGTTCCGTGACGAAATCCGTCCGCGCTTCGGCGTCATGCGCGCGCGCGAATTTCTGATGAAGGATGCCTATTCTTTCCATCTGGACGACGCCAGCCTGGTCGCCGAATACGAAAACATGAAGGCCGCCTACACCCGCATCTTCACCCGTCTGGGTCTGGAGTTCCGTGCGGTGCAGGCTGATTCCGGCGCAATTGGCGGCGATGCCTCACAGGAATTCCACGTGATCGCTGATTCCGGTGAAGACGCACTGGTGTTCTCCACCGGCTCGGATTACGCCGCCAATGTGGAGGCCGCCATTGCCGCCGACCCGGCAGCGCGCGCCGCCGCCAGCGAAGAACTGCGCAAGATCGATACCCCCACCCAGAAGACCTGCGAAGACGTGGCCGCGCTGATGGGCATCGCCCTGCGGCGTACGGTCAAGTCGATTGCGGTAATGACCACCGAGAATGAATTCGTGCTGGCCCTGGTCCGTGGCGACCACGAAGTCAACGAAATTAAACTGGCCAAGGTGGCTGGCCTCAATGATTACCGCATGGCCAGCGAGGCCGAGATTGCCGATTATCTGGGCAGCGAGCCGGGTTTCCTCGGCCCCTTGAACCCGCGCAAGGCGATCCGCGTGGTCGCTGACCGCGAAGTAGCGGCAATGGCCGATTTCGTGGTCGGTGCCAATGAGAAAGGTCTGCATATTGCCGGCCTCAACTGGGGCCGCGACCTGGCCGAGCCGGAAGTGGCCGATATCCGCAATGTCGTGGCCGGCGACCGGGCCCAGGACGGCGGCGAATTGAAGATTACCCGCGGTATCGAAGTTGGCCACGTATTCCAGCTGGGTCGCCAATATGCGCAGGCACTGAAGGCCACCGTGCTGGACCAGAACGGCAAGGCGGCGGTGATGGCGATGGGTTGCTATGGCATTGGCGTATCGCGCATTGTCGCTGCAGCCATCGAGCAGAACCACGACGACGCCGGCATTATCTGGCCGGTCAGCATGGCCCCGTGGCAGGCGGTGGTGTGCATGATCAATCCGAAGCAGGACCCGACGGTTACCGCAGCCGCCGAAGCACTGCTGGCCGAACTGCAGGCCGCCGGCGTGGATGCCGCACTGGACGACCGCGGCCTGCGCCCGGGCCAGATGTTTGCCGATATGGAACTGATCGGCATCCCGCACCGCATCGTGGTATCCGAGCGTGGCTTGGCTGCAGGCACGGTTGAATACCGCGCACGCAGCGCCAGTGAAGCAGAAAATCTGGACCAGGCCACGGTGATCAGCAAGATCATCGGCTGAGCCTAATCACCGGGGAAAACTGCTTATAACGCCGGGACATAGTCCCGGCGTTTTCATTTGCAGATAACATCGAAAACGCTATTAATCTGTCATTACCGTAACCAGCCCGGTATGCTTTGCTGCGCTGCCACGGAATGGCATACACCCCCAAACCCATTATCCGGAGTAGTTATTCGATGAGTATCGATCTGTCCCAGCTGTCGGCCAAAGAACTGGCCGTTCTGATTCGCGACGCCCAGAAGCGCAAGACCGTTGTAGCCAAGCGCCAGCCGATTGCCAAGGCTCGCGCCCTGGTTGCCGCCGCCGCCAAGAAAGCTGGTTATACCGTCGAAGAGTTGTTCGGCACCGGCGCTGCCGTTGCAGTGAAGGCCCCGCGTGGCGCCAAGGCCAGCAAGGGCGCAACCAAGACCGGCCGCAAGCTGCCCAAGGTTGAGCCGAAGTACCGCAACCCGGCCAATGCCGCTGAAACCTGGACCGGCCGTGGCAAGCAACCGCGTTGGCTGGCTGAGTACACCAAGGCAGGCCGCAAGGTTGAAGATTTCCTGATCCAGAAGTAATAACTCTGGAATATGGATTACAAAACGCCGGCAGTTTGCCGGCGTTTTAGTATTGCAATCCCTGTAAATACAGTAGTTGCAAATTCTTTCCAGCCACCACCTGCAGTTTGATGAAGAAGCGTGGTAGCCCCGGGTAAGCGCAACGCAGCAGAAAGCACGGTTCGGTTGGTCTTGCTGACCAACCGCGAATAGCCCCGGGTGCGCTGTCCACAGGCAGCGGTGGCCAAGCATGCAACATCAAGACAACGTCTGGCGAATGGCCTTGGCAGCACCCACAGCGGTTACAGGTTCTTGCGTGCCGGTGCCAGCAGATTGCCGAACAACAAGCCTGCCACCAGCGCCATCACCACATTGACCACGGTCAGCAGCGCCGATTCGCCGGCGCTCACATTCTGCTGTTGGATCAGGCTCAATACCCCACGCAGGCTGGTACTACCGGGCACCAGCATGATGATGCCGGGCAAACGGATGATCGCACCGGGGCGCTGCACGATGCGTCCAAACAGATTGCCAGCGGCAGTCACCGTCATCGCCGCCAGAAAGATACCGGCCGGCGCTCCCCACTGCTGCCCGCCATAGCGGGAAATCGCATAACCGGCGACCGAGGCGGCCATTACCCAGAGGTAATCGCGCCTGCTGGCGCGGAACAGCATGGCAAAGGCAAACGAGGCCACCAGCACCGAGCCCCATTCCACCCAGTTGGATTGCGGCCGCGAGGCGCGGATCACCGGCTCCAGGCCGATGGAATTGGCGATGGTCACCGCGATCATCGCGCCCACCGTGAGTTTCATGATGGTGGTCAGCGCACCGGCGAAGCGCGCCGTACCGGACACCCAATGCCCGCTGGCCAGTTCATTGACCGAGTTGGTCAACGCCATGCCGGGCAACAGCACCACCAGCGAGGCGATGATGGTGGAGTTCATGTTCAGCGGCCCGATGAAACTGGCCACCAACACCGCCACAAAGCCCGCCAGCAACGCCGCCAAGGCTTCGCCGGCCTCGCGGGTGGCGACGCGGCGGTCGGTATAGAACAACATCAGGCCGATCAGCAAACCGGTAATGCCGGCGGTGGCGATATCCAGCCACGGCAGCCGCCACAAACCGGCCACGCCGGCCGAGCCCAGGGTGAACGAGGCCAGCAGCTGGATCTTGCTGCGCAGGCCACCATCCTTGTCGAGCTGGCGCAGCGCGGTGTGTCCCTGTGCGATCGACATCTGTCCGGCAGACACGGCATCGGCGATCTGGTCAGCCATCGCCAGTTTGTGCAGATTGGTATCGCCCGGCCCCAGCCGGATCACACGGGTGATGTCGCTGGAACCGATGGCGCGGGTCGGGTCGCTGAAACTCAGGATCAAGCCGGTCGGGTTCGACCAAGGCTCGCAATCCAGATCCAACTGCTGCGCCAACGCCACCACCGCCGCCTCCAGACGCTGGGCGGTTGTGCCATAACTGTGCAGACGCCCAGCCATCTCCGAAACGAAGGCCACACGTTGCGCGTAGGTAGCGCGATTGGAAGCAGTGGCCGGGGCGGCGGCAAGGGTTTCGGCAGACATGGCCGCTAGTATCACCTGAAGCGGAGGAAATACTCATCCGGCTTGAAGGGCTGACGGGTTATTCTCCGTAGCCAATGGTCACCATGAAAGACATTCCCCCACCCGACTGCGTACTTCCCCCCGATGCGGATGGCCTGCTCAGGCTTTCCGGCAATTGGACGTTGGCCACCGCGCTGCGCTCGGGCGAGGTATTGCACGCCCAGACCGGAGCGGTAACCGGCATCGATGCGCGCAATATCGACCGGCTGGATTCGGCCGGGGTACTGCTGTTGCTGCGCTACGCGCACAAGCTGGGGCTGCCGGAAGATGCGCTGCAGTTCCGCGCCGACCACCAGGCGCTGGTCTGCACCATCGAGGAAGTCGCCGACGAGCGGCCCAAACCGCAACGCGATTTCGGCGTGGCAGCGGCACTGGATCGGCTTGGCCGCTCGGTACACGCGATCGCCGACAACGTGGTGCTGCTGGTCAATTTCCTCGGTGAGAACCTGGCCAAGATGGCGCGACTGCTGCGCCAACCGCGGCGCTTCCGGCTCACTGCGGCGGTCAACCAGATGGAAGAGGTTGGCCTGAACGCAGTTCCGCTGGTAGCGCTGCTGTCGTATCTGGTGGGTGCGGTAATCGCCTTCCTCGGCTCCACCATCCTGCGCGACTTCGGTGCGGAGATTTACGTGGTGGAGCTGGTCTCGATCGCCTTCCTGCGCGAATTCGCAGTACTGCTCACCGCCATCGTGCTGGCCGGCCGTACCGCCAGCGCATTTACCGCGCAGATCGGTGCGATGAAGGCACGCGAGGAAATCGACGCCATCCAGACCCTGGGCCTGGACCCGATCGACCTGCTGGTGCTGCCACGGGTGGTCGCACTGCTGATCATGCTGCCGCTGCTGACCTTCGTGGCGATGATCGCCGGTCTGGCAGGTGGCGTTACCGTGGGCGCCTTCGACTTGGGCATCCCGCCGCAGATGTATCTGGCGCGCATGCACGACACCATCGAGGTGCGGCACATGCTGGTTGGGCTGTCCAAGGCACCGGTGTTCGCGCTGATCATCGCGCTGATCGGCTGCCTGGAAGGCCTGAAGGTGGAAGGCACGGCACAGTCGGTGGGCGAACGCACGACATCCAGCGTGGTGCAGACGATCTCGCTGGTCATCATCCTCGACGCGCTGGCCGCGTTGTGGTTCATGCATATGGGCTGGTGAGGCGATGAGCACGATGGAAGATGCCAACACCGACGACACCAACCTGGCCATCCGCGTACGCGGCTTGGTCAATCGCTTTGGCAGCCAGACTGTGCACGACGGCCTGGATCTGGACGTACGCCGTGGCGAGATCCTCGGCGTGGTCGGCGGCTCGGGCACCGGCAAATCGGTGTTGATGCGCTCCATCCTCGGCCTGCGCACACCCGATGCCGGGCAGATCGAAGTACTGGGCGCGGATGCGCGCTCAGGCAACCCGGCGGACCGTTTGCGCATCGAGCGCAACACCGGTGTGCTGTTCCAGGATGGCGCACTGTTCTCCTCACTGACGGTTGGTGAGAACGTGCAGGTACCGCTGAAGGAACATCATCCGGAACTCAGCGAGCGTTGGCACTACGAGTTGGCCTTGTTGAAGGTGAAGCTGGCCGGCCTGCCCGCCGACGCCATCAACAAGCTGCCCTCGCAGCTTTCCGGCGGTATGCGCAAGCGCGCCGGCCTTGCGCGTGCGCTGGCGCTGGACCCGCCCCTGTTGTTCCTGGACGAACCGACCGCCGGCCTCGACCCGATTGGCGCGGCAGCCTTCGATCACCTGATCAAGACCCTGCAGGAAGCCCTGGGCCTGACCGTGTTCCTGATCACCCATGACCTGGACACGCTCTACGCCATCTGTGACCGCGTCGCGGTGCTGGCCGACCACAAGGTCATCGCCAACGCAGCGCTGCCTGAAATCGAACAACTCGACCATCCGTGGATACGCGAATACTTCCACGGCCCCCGCGCCCGCGCCGCGCGCGGCCTTCAGCACGAGCCCGCCTGATATGGAAACCAAAGCCAACTACGTCCTGATCGGTGCCTTCACCCTGCTCATTGGCGTTGCCCTGCTCGCCTTTGGACTATGGGCGGCCAAGTACTCCTCCGACCGCACCTGGCAGGAATACCGAGTGGTGTTCACCGAGGCGGTGACCGGTTTGACGGTCGGCAGCCCGGTGCAATACAACGGCATCGCGGTCGGCTCGATCACCGAGCTGACCCTGGCCCCGGATGACCCGCGCAAGGTGGTGGCCAAGCTGCGGCTGAACTCGACTACCCCGGTGAAGACCGACACCCGCGCCAAGCTGGCCATCACCAGCCTGACCGGACCGTCGATCATCCAGCTCAGTGGCGGCACCCCGCAGGCCGCCGCACTGACTGCGGTCAGCAAGGAACCGGTGCCGACCATCGCAACCTCACCGTCGGCACTGCAGAACATCACCGATGTCGCCAACCGCGTGGTCGAACGCATGGACCAATTGCTCAGCGATGAGAACGTCCGCAAGATCACCACCACCCTGGCCCACCTGGAAACCATCAGCGGCGGTCTGGCCGACCGCGACGAAGGCACCCAGGCCTTGCTGGTGGAAGCCCGCGATGCGGCGCGCAACCTCAACGTCACCCTCGGTTCGGCCAACGGCGCCATCAAGAACCTGGACGAGAACGTGCTGCGGGAACTGCCGGCAACAATGGACAAGCTTGATACCAGCCTGGCCAAGCTCGACTCGGCCGCCGGTAATGCCGACGCCATCCTTGGCGAGAACCGCGCGGCCATCAACAGCTTCGCCAACGACGGCCTGGCCCAGCTCGGCCCGACCCTGACCGAACTGCGCGGCCTGATCCGCGACCTGCGCCGGGTCAGTGACCGGCTGGAGAACAACCCGGCGCGCTACCTGCTCGGCCGCGACGCCCCGAAGGAGTTCGAACCCAAATGAAGCGCATTTCCCTGATCAAGCTGCTTGCACCAGCCTGCCTGCTGGCCTTGGCCGGCTGCTCGGTATTGGCCGGCGGCGACCGCCAGTCCATCACCATCTATGCACCTCAAGTCAGGGTGCAGGCCGATCCCGGCTGGCCCCAGGTCAGCTGGCAGCTGGCCATTGCCAAACCCAGCGCCGCCCGCCTGATCGACAGCCCGCGCATCAACGTGCGGCCAACGCCGGGTGAGCTGGAGGTCTACCGCGGCGCCACCTGGGCGCAGCCGGCCACCGATATCCTGGAGGACACCTTGCTGCGTGGCTTCGAGGACTCGGGGAAGATCGATGCGGTTGCGCGTATCGCCACCGGCATCCGCTCGGACTACAAGCTGACCACCGATCTGCGCCGCTTCGAATCGGATTACCGCGGCGGCGAAGTGCCTGCAGCCACCATCGAGCTCAACGCAAAACTCATCCACAGCCTGGACCAGCGCGTGGTTGCCGCCCGCACCTTCGTCGTCGCCGAACCGGCAGCCAGCGCCGAGATCAGCAGTGTCGCTGCCGCCTTCGAAGCCGCGCTGAACAAGACCAGCAGCGAGCTGATCGGCTGGACCCTGCTCAGCGGCCAGCGCGACGCAGTACAGTTGCGATCTGGCGGAAAGTGAGATTGATGCGCTCGCCCGACACCCGCGCGGTCTTGGGCAGCGCATGCTGGTAGTCGCGCTGGCAATGCCCGCGCATCAGCAGCAGGTCGCCGTGACCAAGCAGGTATTCAAACTTCTGCGCAGGAGCATCGCGACGCCGCAGTAGAAAGCGCCGCGGTGCGCCAAGGCTCAGCGAGGCGATCAACGGCGTCGGCCCCAGTTCAGGCTCGTCATCGCTATGCCAGCCCATGCTGTCACTGCCATCGCGATAACGGTTGAGCAGCACGCTGTTGAAGCGGCCTGCACAGGCCTGCTGCACTTGCTCGCGCAACTCCAGCACTGCCGGTGCCCAAGGATGCGGAAGGAAATCCGCGCCCGAATAGCGGTAGTGCGCATCGGCGTCGCCCATCCAGCAACTAAGCCGCGGTGAATCCAACCAGCGCCCGAACATGCGGATGCGGTGGATTTCCCATGACACCTGCGCATGCAGAATGGGCATCAACGCATCGGCTTTGGCCCTGGCCAACCATGCCGGCAGGTGCTGCACCACCGTTGCTCCAGGCCCATCCACGGCAGGAACGCAGACTCTGGTTTGCTCGATCATGCCGCTGCCCTCAGAATCAGCCGTTGCACGCAGGTTCCTGCTGCCGTGCGCTCATCAACGATAGTGCCATGACCTCCCCTCTGCATCGCCACATTGTCCTGCAACGCTGGCGCCTGTCGCGCAACATCGCACTGGCCACAGGCCTTCTGCGCAGCATTTTCACCCGTGGCGTAGGCGGCACCCTCCAGTCCATCCGCCGCCGTGTGCAGCCCGTGGCGGATGCCGAGCTAGCCAGACCGACGACGGCCCACGCCCGCACCGGGAAGCTGCTGCTGTTCATCGATGCCGCCACTCCAACCCCGAGCCGCGACTCGGGCTCGGTACGCGCCCTGGCACTACTGCGGCTCTGCCGCGAACTCGGCTGGTCGGTGGCGTTCATGCCAGACAACAACCAGCTGACAAGCGAGTCGGCGGCGCTGCTGGGAACACTCGGCGTCGAATTGATCGGCACACCCGGCCAACCGCGCCTGGATCGCTGGCTGCAGCACAACGGCAATCAGGTGAACGCTGTTTTCCTTTGCCGACATCACGTGGCTCGTCGCCATCTGCCACTGCTGCGTGCATTCACTGCGGCTCCGATCATCTTCGATACGGTCGACCTGCACCACGTGCGCCTGCAACGCGCCGCTGAGCTTCAGAACGATCAGGCATTGCTTCGCGTCGCCCAGCACGTGCGGAGCGAAGAGTTCGCCTTGATCGCGGCCAGCGATGCCACCACCGTGGTCAGTCACGCTGAGCTGGACTATCTGCGCGCCAGTGGCGTGGACACCCCCGTGTCCGTGCTGTCCAACGTGCATGACGTAGCCGTTGCCGAACGCAACTTCGCCGACACCTCCGGACTGTTGTTTGTCGGCGGCTACCAGCATCACCCAAACCAGGAAGCCATTGCCTGGTTGCTGACCGACATCATGCCGCTGCTACGGCAGCAGCTGCCGGGCGTGGTATTGCATCTGGTTGGTGAAATCCCGGCACTGGAAGCGCAACGCCTGCGCGCCGACGATGTGGTCGTGCACGGCCATGTCCCCGCCGTCGAGCCCTTCCTGCAACACAGCCGCATCAACCTCGCGCCGTTACGCAGTGGCGCCGGGGTCAAGGGCAAGATCAATCAGGCCATGAGCCACGGCCTGCCAGTAGTGGCTACCGGCATCGCCGCCGAAGGCATGTTCCTGCGCCACGATGACAATGCCTTGATAGCCGACAACGCCGAAGACTATGCAGCCCAGGTGGTACGGCTCTATCAGGACGCAGCGCTGTGGCAACGTCTGTCGGCCAACGGCTACCGCAACATCGAAGATCACTTCTCATCTGCACTGGCGCGCGACACGCTGCAGGCGCTATTACCCGCACACTGACGATTGGCGGGCTGCACCGCCAATCGTCTCGTCCACACGACTCAGCGCTGGAACGGCACGCCGGTCTTTTCTTTCAGTTCTTCATCGCTGACACCCGGCGCGGCCTCCACCAATACCAGCCCATCAGCGCTCACATCGAAGATCGCCAGGTCGGTGATGATGCGATCGACCACGGCCACACCAGTCAGTGGCAGGGTGCAGTCGGGCAGGATCTTGTGCTCGCCATTCTTGGCGGTGTGCTCCATCAGCACCACCACGCGCTGCACGCCAGCGACCAGATCCATCGCGCCGCCCATGCCCTTGACCATCTTGCCCGGCACCATCCAGTTGGCCAGGTCGCCCTTGTCGGTGACCTGCATGGCGCCAAGGATGGCCAGGTTGATGTGGCCGCCACGGATCATCGCGAACGAGTCATGGCTGCCGAAGTAACTGGCGCCGGCACGCGCGGTGACGGTCTGTTTGCCGGCATTGATCAGGTCCGCGTCCACTTCGGCCTCGGTCGGGAACGGGCCGATGCCGAGCAGGCCGTTCTCGGACTGCAGCCATACATCCACACCATCGGGAATGTGATTGGCCACCAGCGTTGGCAGGCCGATACCCAGGTTCACATAGGCACCATCGGTCAGCTCGCGCGCGGCGCGCTGTGCCATTTCGTCACGGGTCCAGGCCATTTCAGTTCCCCTCCTGACGCACGGTGCGCTGTTCGATGCGCTTTTCCGGCGTTGCGTTCAATACGATGCGGTCGACGTAGATGCCGGGCAGATGGACATGATCCGGATCGATGGCGCCCACCGCGACGATCTCCTCCACTTCCACCACGCAGACCTTGCCGGCCATTGCGCAAGCCGGATTGAAGTTGCGCGCGGTCTTGCGGAACAGCAGGTTGCCGGCCTCGTCGGCCTTCCACGCCTTGACCAATGCTACGTCGGCCTTGAGCGCGGTTTCCAGAACGTAGTGCTTACCGTCGATCTCGCGGGTTTCCTTGCCTTCGGCGACGATGGTGCCGTAGCCGGTGGCGGTGAAGAACGCCGGGATGCCAGCGCCGCCCGCACGCAGGCGCTCGGCCAGGGTGCCTTGGGGGTTGAACTCCAGCTCCAGCTCGCCGGCCAGGTACTGGCGCTCGAATTCCTTGTTCTCGCCCACGTAGGACGAAATCATCTTCTTGATCTGGCGGGTTTCCAACAGTTGGCCGAGGCCGAAGCCATCGACACCGGCATTGTTGGAAATCGCGGTCAGGCCCTTGACCCCGCTGTCGCGCAGCGCGGCAATCAGTGCCTCGGGGATGCCACACAGGCCAAAACCGCCTACGGCAAGGGTTTGACCATCGGCCACGATGCCGGCCAGGGCCTCGGCGGCGCTGGCAAAAACCTTGCCCCGTTGCCGGGTCGGGGAGAGATCGCTCATCGCATCACACTCACAGTGCTGAAGATGCCCATATTCTAGCCATACCGCAGGGGCAACCCCCTTGGACCTTCGGCCAGCCTGTTTTGCGCACGTTGGGACTTCCGTCCAGCGTGCAGACAGCCTGCGCACGCGTTGCCGACTAAACTAGGTGATCTTTAACCAGCAGGATGCATGCATGCCCCTCCCCGCGTTCAAGGCTTACGACATCCGCGGCCGCGTGCCTGAAGAGCTCAACGAAGACATGGCGCGCAAGATCGGCAAGGCCCTGGCTGCCGAACTAGGCGCCGGCCCGGTGGTACTGGGCCACGACGTGCGCCTGACCAGCCCTGCGCTGCAGGACGCGCTGGCTGCCGGCTTGCGTGGCGAAGGCAGGGAGGTCATCGACATTGGCTTGTGCGGCACCGAGGAGGTCTATTTCCAGACCGGCCACCTGCATGCGGCCGGCGGGGTAATGGTCACCGCCAGCCACAATCCGATGGACTACAACGGCATGAAGCTGGTGCGCGAACAAGCGCGCCCGATCAGCTCGGACACCGGCTTGTTCACCATTTCCGACGCGGTGGCGGCCGATGCATCACAGCCGCAGCCGGCACGTGCGGGCCAGACCGCCCAACACGACAAGACGGCTTACATCCAGCACCTGCTCAGCTATATCGACGCCAGCCAGCTCAAGCCCCTGAAGCTGGTGGTCAACGCCGGCAACGGCGGCGCCGGTGCCATTGTTGACCTGCTCGCACCGCATTTGCCGCTGGAGTTCGTACGTATCTGCCACGAACCCGATGGCAGCTTCCCGAACGGCATCCCAAACCCGTTGTTGCCGGAGAACCGCGACATCACCGCCAAGGCGGTACGCGAACACGCTGCTGACTTCGGTATCGCCTGGGATGGTGACTTCGACCGTTGCTTCTTCTTCGACCACAATGGCCGCTTCATCGAGGGCTATTACCTGGTTGGGCTATTGGCCCAGGCCATCCTTGCCCGCAATCCCGGCGGCAAGATCATTCATGATCCGCGCCTGACCTGGAACACGGTCGAAATGGTGGAAGCTGCCGGCGGTGTGCCGGTGCTGTGCAAGAGCGGCCACGCCTTCATCAAGGAAAAGATGCGCGCCGAGAACGCTGTCTATGGTGGCGAGATGAGCGCACACCACTACTTCCGTGAGTTCGCTTATGCCGATTCGGGAATGATCCCGTGGCTGTTGATTGCCGCACAGGTCTCCAGCAGCGGCTTGTCGCTGGCCGAGCTGGTCGAAGACCGTATGGCGCGCTTCCCCTGCAGCGGCGAGATCAACTTCAAGGTCGCCGACGCCAAGGCTGCCGTTGCGCGGGTGATGACGCATTACGCTGCGCAAGCGCCCGCACTTGATCACACCGATGGCATCAGCGCCGACTTCGGCAGCTGGCGCTTCAATCTGCGCAGCTCCAACACCGAGCCGCTGCTGCGATTGAACGTTGAAACCCGAGGTGATGCCGCTTTGTTGGCTGAGCGCACCGCCGAAATTTCCACCTTGATCACTGCCTGAGAACCTTCATGAGCCAGATCCTGCCCGTCATTCTTTCCGGTGGTTCCGGCACGCGCCTGTGGCCGCTGTCGCGCGAAGCCTATCCCAAGCAGTTCCTGCAGCTGGCCGGCGAGCACAGCATGCTGCAGTCCACTTGGTTGCGGGTGGCCGATGTCGCCACGCAGGCACCGCTGGTGGTCGCCAACGAAGCCCACCGCTTCGTCGCCGCCGAGCAGCTGCAGCAGGTAGGGACCACGCCGTCGGCGATTCTGCTGGAGCCGGTTGGCCGCAATACCGCCCCGGCCATTGCCGCTGCCGCGCTGGAGGCCTGCCGCGACGGCGCAGATCCACTGCTACTGGTCCTGCCCTCGGATCATTTGATCCGTGATGTGGCGCATTTCCACCGCGCGATTCTGGAAGCCGCCGATTTCGCCGGGCAGGGCAAGCTGGTCACCTTCGGCATCCAGCCGACCGCACCGGAAACCGGCTACGGTTATATCAAGGCCATCGCCGGTGAAGGCGCGCGCGCCATCGAGCGCTTCGTCGAGAAGCCCGACCTGGCAACCGCACAGGACTATGTCGCCTCCGGCGAATACTACTGGAACAGCGGCATGTTCCTGTTCCGCGCCTCACGCTACCTGCAGGAGCTGGAACGCCTGCAGCCGCAGATTCTCGCTGCCTGCCGCACCTCGTGGGAAAAGGCACGACGTGATGCCGACTTCATCCGCCTGGATGCAGACGCATTCAAGACCAGCCCGTCCGACTCCATCGACTATGCAGTGATGGAAAAGACGGCTGATGCGGCCGTGGTTCCACTGGACGCCGGCTGGAGCGATGTCGGCTCGTGGACCGCGCTGCGCGATGTCTCCGAACAGGATGCCAACGGCAATGCGCATCGCGGCGATGTCATCGCCATCGACTGCCATGACACCTTCGCTTACGGCGAACGCTTGATCGCGATGGTCGGCCTGGACGATGTCATCGTGGTCGAAACCGACGACGCGGTATTGGTCGGCAAGTCCGACCGCATGCAAGAAGTGAAGGACGTGGTGGCGCGCCTGAAGGCGGATGGCCGCAGCGAGGCCACCTGGCACCGCAAGGTCTATCGCCCGTGGGGTGCCTACGACTCCATCGATCATGGCGAACGTTTCCAGGTCAAACGCATCACCGTCAAACCCGGCGGAACCTTGAGCCTTCAGATGCACCACCACCGCGCCGAACACTGGATCGTGGTCAGTGGCACGGCTGAAGTCACTCGCGGCGATGAAGTGCTGTTACTGGCCGAAAACCAGAGCACCTACATCCCTCTGGGCGTCACCCACCGCCTGCGCAACCCCGGCAAGCTACCGTTGGAGTTGATCGAGGTGCAATCGGGCAGCTATCTGGGTGAGGACGATATCGTGCGCTTCGAGGATACCTACGGGCGCACCTGAGGCTGTCAACAAGCGGCAAGCAAAAACCCCGGGAAACCCGGGGTTTTTGTTTTATCGGCGTCGATGCCCCGATGCACCAGCCCGCGCATCAGGCGTTCGCGATCTCGCCAATCACCTGCCGCAAACCCTCCTGCCACGCCGGCAGGTTGATACCGAAGTCCTGCTGCAGCCTGCGGTTGTCCAGCACCGACCATGCAGGCCGCTTCGCCGGTGTCGGATACTCCGCACTGGAAATCGCCTGCACGGTCGGCGCCTTGGCCAACACCCCCGCGGCCACGGCCTCGGCGAAGATCGCTGCGGCGAAACCATGCCAGCTGGTCTGCCCGGAGGCGGTCAGATGCCAGGTCCCGGACAACTGACCTGGATGCTGCAGCGCCAGTGCAGTGACATCAGCGATCAAGGCTGCCGAGGTTGGAGTACCAATCTGGTCTGCCACCACTTGCAGTTGGTCACGAACGGCACCTACGCGCAGCATGGTGCGCAGGAAATTGCTGCCGTGCGATGCATACACCCAGGCGGTGCGGAAGATCAGATGGCGACCACCTGCGGCACGCACCGCATCTTCGCCATCGCGCTTGCTGGCGCCATAGACGCCCAACGGCGCGGTCGCATCCTCTTCGGTGCAAGGTGCTTTGCCCTGACCATTGAACACGTAATCGGTGGAGTAATGCACCATCGGCACACCATTCGCCGCACACCATCGAGCGATGATTCCAGGTGCTTGCGCATTGACCCGAAACGCGGCCTCCGGCTCCTGCTCTGCCTTGTCCACCGCGGTGTAGGCCGCCGCGTTGATCACCACCGAAGGCTGCAACCGATCCAGCAATGCAGGCAGACTATCGGGCGCATCGAAATCCGCAAGCTCACAAGAACTGCCATCGGCCAGTTTGCCGCTGCGCGTGGCGGCCACAATCGGACCGAGAGGAGCCAACGCGCGTAACAACTCCTGCCCCAACTGCCCGGTCCCGCCAAAAACCAGCAAGCTCACGGCTGGTAAACCGGCAGGCGGTCTTCCGCAATGTCCTTCAGGAACGGCGCGCGTTCATCCTTGGCGGACAAGATCGGACTGCTTATCGGCCAATCCACGCCTATGTCAGCATCGTTCCAACGAACCCCGGCGTCGAACTCTTTCAGATAGACCTCGGTACATAGATAGCTGAACACCGCACGCTCGGACAGCACCGCAAAGCCATGCGCGAAGCCTTCTGGAATCCACAATTGCCGCTTGTTCTCAGCACTGAGAATGACAGCCTCCCACTTGCCGAAGGTTGGCGAGCCACGGCGGATATCCACCGCCACGTCATACACCTCGCCCTCCAGCACACTGACCAGCTTGCCCTGCGCACGCGGCCACTGATAGTGCAGGCCGCGCAGCACCCCCCTGCTGGAAGCGGACACATTGCTCTGCACGAACCTGTCAGGCAAACCAAGCGCCCTGAAACGTTCGGCATTCCAGGTTTCAAAGAAAAAGCCGCGTTCATCGCCAAACACCGCCGGCTCGATCACTACACAGCCGGGCATGGCGGTCTCAATTACTTTCACGGAACAATTCCTCGTTGGACCAGCTTCTGCAGATACTGGCCGTAACCATTCTTGGACAGGGGCGCGGCCAATGCCAGAAGCTGCTCAGTGGTTATCCACCCCTGGCCAAACGCAATTTCCTCTGGGCAACAGACCTGCAGCCCCTGTCGGGTCTGGATGGTCTCGATGAAGTTCGAGGCCTCCAGCAGTGACTTGTGTGTACCGGTATCCAACCACGCGTAACCTCGACCAAGCGGCTCCAACTGCAACGCCCCCTCATCCAGGTAGCGTTTGTTGAGATCAGTGATTTCCAGCTCGCCGCGCGGCGATGGCTTCAATTCGGCAGCATAGTCACTGGCGTTGCCATCGTAGAAATACAGCCCGGTCACCGCATAGTTGGAACGCGGCTCGGTTGGTTTTTCTACCAGACCAATGACTTTGCCGTCCTTGTTGAACTCGGCCACACCGTAACGTTCCGGATCGTTCACCCAATAGCCGAACACCGTCGCCCCGGTATCGCGTGCATCCGCGCGCCTAAGCACCTCGCTCAGACCTGTGCCGTGGAAAATATTGTCACCAAGCACCAGACAACTGGGCTTGCCGCCGACGAAATCACGGCCGATCAGGTACGCCTGCGCCAAGCCATCCGGGCTGGGCTGCACCGCATACTGGATGTCCATTCCCCACTGGGAACCATCACCCAACAGTTGCTGGAACAGTATTTGTTCGTGCGGCGTGTTGATGATCAATACCTCACGGATACCGGCCAGCATCAACACACTGAGCGAGTAATAGATCATTGGCTTGTCGTAGACCGGCAGCAACTGTTTGCTGACACCCTGGGTGATCGGGTAAAGCCGCGTACCAGAGCCGCCAGCCAGAATGATGCCTTTACGTTGCGTCATGATTGTTCCCTTGTTGGCCCGTACATGCGTGCGGACGCTAGCTCGTCGGTATCAGGCGTCGGTGCCGATGCGCTGCAGGCGGTAGCTGCCGTCCAGCACGCCATTCACCCATTGCTGGTTATCCAGGTACCAGTCCACGGTGAAGCCGATGCCCTGCTCGAAACTGTGCTTGGGCTCCCAGCCCAGTTCGTCCTTCAGCTTGGACGCATCGATTGCATAACGCCGATCATGGCCGGGGCGATCGGCGACATAGGTGATCTGCTCGGTACGCGACCTGCCATCCGCACGCGGGCGGCGCACGTCCAGCAACGCGCAGATCGCCTGCACCACTTCAATGTTCTGCTTCTCCGAATTGCCGCCGACGTTATAGGTCTGGCCAACCCTGCCCTTGGCCAATACGGTGCGTATCGCTTCGCAATGATCAGCAACAAACAACCAATCACGCACCTGCTTGCCATCGCCATAAACCGGCAACGACTCCCCGGCCAGCGCCTTGGCGATGACCAGCGGAATGAGCTTCTCCGGGAAGTGATAGGGGCCGTAGTTGTTCGAGCAATTGGTGGTCAGTACCGGCAGACCATAGGTGTGGTGGAAAGCGCGCACCAGATGGTCGGAGGCCGCCTTGGAGGCCGAGTACGGGGAGTTCGGCGCATACGGCGTGGTTTCGGTGAATTTGCCGGTCTCGCCCAGCGTGCCGTAAACCTCGTCGGTGGAGACGTGCAGCAAGCGGAACGCATCGGCCTTGTCGGCCGGCAGTGTCTTCCAGTAGTCACGGACCGCCTCGAGCAAGCCAAGCGTTCCAACCACATTGGTTTGGATGAACGCACCCGGGCCGTCGATCGAACGATCCACATGGCTCTCCGCAGCGAAGTTCAGGACCGCATCCGGGCGGTGCTCGGCCAACAGGCTTGCCACCAGCCCACGGTCGCCGATATCGCCATGCACGAACAGGTGATTCAGGTTGCCCTCAAGGCTATCCAGCGTCTTCAGATTGCCGGCATAGGTCAACGCATCCAGATTGATGATGCGGATACCCTTTGCTACTGCTTCCAAGACAAAATTGCCGCCGATAAAGCCGGCGCCGCCGGTCACAAGCCATGTGGTCACGCGATGAGTCTCCCATTGTGTACGTCTGCTGGGGGCAAACAATCCGAACAAGGATATAACGCACCCTGTTGCCAGACCTGCACCGTTGACAACGGACGCCAATGGGTTGCACTTTGTCCGGACATTTAAATTGCACGGACCGCCCACCATACGCGTTCGCACGGACCTACCAACCCGGCTAGAATCGAGAAAATTTGTCCCCGGCCCTCGCCGGCCCCCATCAGCAACCGAAGGACCCCGCAGCACATGAAAATCCTCGTCGCGTACAAGCGCGTGGTGGACTACAACGTCCGCATTCAAGTCAAGCCGGATGGTTCCGGCGTGGTCACCGATGGCGTCAAGCTTTCGCCCAACCCGTTCGATGAGATCGCCCTGGAAGAAGCCCTGCGCCTGCGCGACAAGGGCATCGCCACGGAAGTGATCGTGGCCACCATCGCCCCGGCCGACGCCCAGGCACATCTGCGCAACGGCCTGGCGATGGGCGCCAACCGTGCCATCCACGTGGTCACCGACCAGGCCATCCAGCCGCTGACCGCCGCCCGCACCCTGCTCAAGCTGGTGGAGAAGGAACAGCCGGACCTGGTCATCCTTGGCAAGCAGGCCATCGACGACGACGCCAACCAGACCGGGCAGATGCTGGCAACGCTGTGGGCGCGCCCACAGGCCACCTTCGCCTCCAAGGTCGAGATCGCTGATGGCAAGGCCACGGTCACCCGTGAAGTCGACGCCGGCCTGGAAACGCTGGAAGTCGATCTGCCAGCCGTGATCACCACCGACCTGCGCCTGAACGAGCCGCGCTTCATCAAGCTGCCGGACATCATGAAGGCCAAAGCCAAGCCGCTGGAAACCCTGCAACTGGCCGACCTCGGCGTTGAAGCCGCTGACACGTTCAAGACCACGCAGTACGCCGCGCCGTCCAAGCGCAGCAAGGGCGTGATGGTGAAGGACGCTGCCGAACTGGTAGCCGCACTCAAGCAGAAGGGGTTGCTGTAATGGCCAAGATTCTCGTCATCGCCGAACACCTGGACGGCAAGCTCAACAGCGCCGTCGCCAAGACCGTGTCGGCAGCAACCGTAGTGGGCGGCGACATCCACGTGCTGGTACTGGCCGCCGACCCGGCCGCCGTCGCCGCTGAAGCCGCGCAGATTGCCGGCGTCAGCAAGGTGCTGACCATCGCCAACCCGGCCAATGAACACGCGCTGGCACAGGTACAGGCACCGCAGATCGCCAAGGCCGCTGCCGGCTACAGCCATGTATTCGGCCCCTCAACCACCACCGGCAAGGATGTGATGCCGGCCGTGGCCGCCCTGCTCGGCGTCAACCAGGTCTCGGACCTGATGTCGGTCGAAGGCGCCCATACCTTCAAGCGTCCTATCTACGCCGGCAACGCCATCATCACCGTCGAGGTGCCAGCTGACCAGGTCGTCGTCGCCACCGTACGCGCCGCCTCCTGGCAGGAAGCTGCCAAGGGCAACACCGCGCCGATCGAAGCGATCAGCGTCGATGCTGCCCTGCCGGGCCACACCCGCTTCATTGGCCTGGCGGCCGGCAAGAGCGATCGCCCGGACCTGCAGAGCGCCAAGCGCGTGGTCTCCGGGGGCCGCGGTGTTGGCTCGGAAGAGAACTTCAAGGTGATCTACGCGTTGGCCGACAAGCTCGGCGCCGGCGTCGGTGCCTCGCGCGCCGCGGTGGACGCAGGCTACGTGCCCAGCGACATGCAGGTTGGTCAGACCGGCAAGATCATCGCCCCGGAGCTGTATATCGCCGTGGGCATCTCAGGCGCGATCCAGCACCTGACGGGCATCAAGGACGCCGGCACCATCGTCGCCATCAACAAGGACGGCGATGCGCCGATCTTCGAGATTGCCGATATTGGCCTGGTGGGCGACCTATTCACTTTACTGCCTGAATTGGAAGCAGCGCTGTAACCCGAAATTAGATGACTTTGCACCGAGGCGGCCTCTTACGAGGCCGCTTTCTTTTTGCCCGATACACAACCTATGCAACAACCGCATTACAACCGACAGCGTAGAATTGGGATTCGTCTGTAATCCCGATTCCGGCTGCAGCTGATTCACGGTTTTTCAAGGAGTTACTCGCAACATGACGCGTCGCAAGAAGGTAATGGTGGTGTTTGGCACTCGCCCGGAAGCCATCAAGATGGCACCGTTGGTTTCAGCGTTGAAGCAACACCCCATTCTGGAGACCATCGTCGCGGTGACCGCGCAGCATCGGCAGATGCTCGACCAAGTGCTGGATCTGTTCGAGATCACTCCAGATGAAGACCTCAACGTAATGCAACCAGGGCAAACCCTCTCGGAACTGACCTCGCGCATCGTGCAGGGCATGGAGCAGGTAATCGCCAAGCACGCGCCGGACATCGTGCTGGTGCATGGCGACACCACCACCACCTTTGCCACTTCCTTGGCCGCGTTCTACCAGCGCACCGCCATCGGCCACGTCGAAGCAGGCCTGCGCACCGGCAACCTCTATTCGCCATGGCCTGAAGAAGCCAACCGCAAGCTCACCGGCGTACTGGCCAGCCTGCACTTTGCGCCTACCGCACAGGCTGCACAAAACCTGCGCGACGAAAATATACCAGCGGCCTGTATCCATATCACCGGCAATACGGTGATCGACGCATTGCTGGCGGTGGTCGCCAAGATAAAGGACACCCCCAGCCTGCAGAGCGAGCTGGCTGCACGCTTTCCATTCCTGGATGCCTCCAAGCGCCTGATCCTGGTCACCGGCCACCGCCGCGAGAACTTCGGCGATGGCTTCGAACAGATCTGCTACGCGCTCAAAGCCATTGCCGACCGTGGTGATACCCAGGTCGTTTACCCCGTCCACCTCAACCCGAACGTGCAGGAGCCGGTCAGGCGCATCCTTGCCGACCAGCCTGCGGTGCACCTGATCGACCCGCTGGAATACCTGCCCTTCGTCTACTTGATGAGCCGCTGTGACCTGATCATCACCGACTCTGGTGGCGTCCAGGAAGAAGCACCTTCGTTGGGCAAGCCGGTGCTGGTGATGCGCGATACCACCGAACGGCCGGAGGCGATCATTGCCGGAACCGTGAAGCTGGTGGGCACCCGTACCAGCAACATCGTCGAGCAGGCCAACCTGTTGCTTGATGACCCCTTCGCGTATGCCCAGATGGCCTTTGCCAACAACCCCTATGGAGACGGCAGCGCCGCGACCCGGATTGCTGCCCTGCTGGCCGATCCCGGGGAGTCACCCAGCGAATGATTGAAATGAGCACGAAAAAGCACATCGACCTTGTAATGGGCACACGCCCGAACATCATCAAGGCCGCACCGCTTTACAAGGCATTGGCAGCCAGCGACTGGGCGCTTCCACGCTTGGTGTTCCTGCAACAACACACCGACCCTGCGCTGTCCACGCAGACCATGGAAGACGTCGGCATATGCCAGTCCGAGGTGACCACAATCCCCCTGTTGGGGGAGCACTACGGTGACCGGCTAGGCTGCATGGTGTCACGCTACGCCGACCTGCTCGGCGCCGGAAAACCCGATCTGGTCACCGTTTTTGGCGATGTCGACACCACACTGGCCGCAGCCATTGCGGCCAAACGCGAGCACTGCCAGCTGGCACATGTCGAGGCGGGCCTGCGCAGCCACGACCGGCAGATGCCGGAAGAATTGAATCGCCTGATGGTGGATTCGATCGCCGACCTGCACCTGACCACCACTGCTGAAGCACGCGATACGCTGCTTCGCGAGGGCCATCCGGAAAGCGCAGTGCATTTCGTCGGCAATCTCATGATTGATTCCTTGTTGGCTACGGTCGATCCCGCGCTGGCACAGGAGCTTTGCAGGAAACTGGGGGTGCAGCCCCAAGGGTTCATCCTGGCAACGTTTCACCGCCCCTCGAACGTTGACAGCCGCGAGGAACTGCAGGGATTGCTGCAGATGATCACGCGCATGGCGCAGCGCTTGCCCGTCGTGTGGCCACTGCATCCCAGGACCCACGCCGTCATGCTCCGCGAAAACATGCTGCCGCAGCTGGACATCCCTGGACTGCTGCTTATCCCGCCCCTGCGTTACCGGGAGTTCGTCTCACTGCAGAGCTGCGCCAAACTGGTAGTCAGCGATAGCGGCGGCATGCAGGAAGAATGCGCGATATTGAACATACCCTGCCTGACTGTGCGTGACACCACGGAGCGGCCCGACACGCTTGGCAATGGAAACGAACTGGTAACCACCGAATCCGCGATACATCGACTGGACGCTCACCTCGCCAGCCCTTCGGCACAACACAGCCCGATCGAGCTGTGGGACGGTGACACCGCGAACCGCCTGGTACGCGTCATGCGGAATCTGTGACCGCGCGGCGCCTGCTCAACAGATGCCAGACTGACTCAACTCATTCAATAAGGACGACGGTCCGGCCCAAGATAACGCGACAGCTGGAATCACTGTGACGCCGAGACTCCTCCCCCGCGGTTAAAGCGTAAAACCAAAATCTCCAAATCTTTCGGAAGCAGCTTTCATCAGCACCGATGCCGCTTGCTCGTCATAGCGTTCACCCTGCATAGCCAACGCTTCCTTGACCTTGCGATCTGCCGCCTCCGCAGGCCAAGCAATCGACGCGTCGAAAGAACCGGGAAAGTGCATCCAAGCCTGACTGATCGCCCACCAGATCCTCCAGACGAAGCTCTAGTGATCGCCGCCCGCCCCTCGCCAATTTCTCAACGATCAACCCGTTCCTTTCATAGTAGTGGGTCGCGGATGATGCCAACCGCGCCTGCGACTCGGACCGGATAGATGTGTTGCGGCATACCACCTGATTCAACGGCTTCTACACCCTTTCGCCAGAGAACAAATTGATATCAGAAAAGATCTGATGACTGCTTTGGGGATTCTGGTGAGGTGCATGACCCTTGCATCCGGCCCCAGCCAATCGGCGCCAAGAAACGCGGCGGCCACCGAGGATGACCCTGCATCAAACGAAGACCACAGAAGTTTGCTGCGGACTGCATCTTCATCCTTGTGATTGAAAATAGCCTCGCGACCGAAACCGAAATTTTCAAGGCATTGCGCCAGATAGCCAGTACCGCACCGACCAGTTTCGATGAAGAGAATTTTAAACGGGGGGGGGGGGCTGCGCCATCACCGTTCCCATGAAATGTTCTGTTGTGGTATTGGTACTTCAGGATGAGCGTTGAGCGCGTGAGCCCCCCATCCAAGTAGTTCGTGGCTGCTTCACTGCAAGCGCCGCTACGATGCCGGGGTTATCCAGCAGCAATCCACAACAGGGGCAATGAAACTTTGCGCACCCCTTCCTCACCACTGGCTGAGTGATCACATAGGCAGCCGCGTCAGACCTCATGAGTCCACCTGCTCCCGCAGAAGTACAACCAAGTGAAGTCATTCCGTCAGCCTGCGTTGCCGCGATCACAAGGCCAAGCAGGAGCGCACGCGAAATTCGTTGCGAATCCAAACGATCCCCACCAACACCGATCGCTGACAGAGCTCAGACAATCAAGAAGGTCGCAACTGCACTGCAAAGCCCCCAGAACCTCAACATCCGCGATGCACAAGCAGTTCAAGCGCATAGACTGCCCTGTATTGTTTGCTCCGTAATACAAGGAATTCGTATCTATGCGGTCAGCTGTGATTGCAGCGCATTCACAGTCGGCAGGTTGATCCAGAAAGAGAACTCCATATCAAAGAGCATCTGCCCAAGCTTCGCGATAGGATTGAGCGGAAAGCAATATTGGGCCGTCAGAATGAACTGACCTCATTGGACCCAGCCGCACTATTCAAGTCACCAGCCCCTGACAACCCACCTCTGGACGCAATCAAGCTTATCGCGCTCTGCCCCATAGTCATCCAATTTCTCTGCAAGGAAGTAGTTATGCCAAAAAAGCACGCCGGTCTATTCGCAGCATCACTGCTGGTCATGACAACGATCATGGGGTGCAAACAAAGTTCCCCTCCGGAGGTGGCGCCAGAGCAGAACGCAGAGTCTGAAGCGACTACTTCCGCCTCAGCTACAGGGCACGTTGATGGCGGCACAACACCCAGCAGAAAGGCTGCCCCTTACTCGGGTGAAAGCAACTTCGTCGGATCGGCCCTCGATGCGATAAAGCAATACGGTACACCTGCCGCGCAGATTCTCAGCCCCGTGGTAGCGACGGCGGCAACGACGAGTTCGAAGTTGGAGGAATGTACTTACATCGCAAACCCCGCGGACTCCTACCTGATCGATCTTGATGGCGATGGCACTCGCGAAGGAATCAGTTTTTACTCTCTGACGCAATGCAAGGTTGGCCAGGACGTGCGCGTGCTGGTGCTGTTCCGCCAGGATCCAACCGGCAGATGGGACACGATACTCGAAACCGCACTAACCGTTGGGCTGGCCCCACCTCGCCACATTCTCGATATCGACCCGGAAGCCAGCACAATCTCCATCCAGAGCACCCCGGACAACCTCGGCGGCCCTCCGCCTTCTCCTGAAGTGATCGAGGTACCGCTTGCAAACGCGGTGCTCACGCAAACGGGCAGCAAGTAAGGGATACTGGGGCAGGGTGCACCCGAGCGCCCTTTCCACTTACATCATCTTCATGCACATAAAGAAGGAACTTTGAGATGCTAAAGCGCTTCAGCCTGCTTTGCCTGACCCCGCTGTTGTTTCTCGCTGCACCGAGCAGTCAGGCAGCGGACGGTCAGATCTGCTACAGCACCTTTCTCACGACCCAAACCGCTGCTGGCTTTGGTACTACGGTTTTCCCGCAGCTAACCAATGACACCAAATTCACCTGCAAGTCCGGCGTTCAACTCACGCTGGGGCAACTTGTTGCACGCGGGTGGAAAATCTCGTCTCTTATGCCAATGGCGTTCTCGCAGACGATCAACAGCAATGGCACCGGCTCCAGTTCAACTCGCTTCATGCTGGTCATCACGATCTGAATGAGCCAATTCCTCCCTGCCATGGCGGGGAGGAATTTAGTGGGGCCGACAGAATCCTTATTTGGCCAGGATCGCAGCAAGCTTCCTTCCAACCTTGTCGGCGGTGGTCCTTGCATACGTTGCCGTCAGGTGATGTTGATCACGGTATACCAAGACGTTGCCGACTACCGAAGAGCACAAGTCTGGCGCACAAATGGCATCAGTCAGGTCCAGCAGATTGATAGCAGAATCCTTTGCCGCGGCCAAGTTCAGCGCAGCTTGCGGCAATACCCTTTCTGGTGGGAAATCACAACCGCCTTGTCCCGTCTTCACGCACTCCGGCGCAGACACGGGAAGCCAAGGCGTGTGTTTGAGAACAGCAACTTTGATGTGCTGTGATTCCAATGCATGAGTCAGCCTCACCACACCGTCGGCAATCTCCGCTTGGCTTGCACGCGGAGCCAGATCCTTGACCCGATGATTTGGCGACTGGCTCACGACCACAAGCGCTGGCTGCATTTGCCCCAGCTCCTTCACGAGCTTCCCCGCCCATTCTCTGCACTGCGGGTAGTCAGAGAGACCGGTTTTCGCGTTTCCGGTTCTTACCAGCGTATCTGTGAACGCACAGCCAAGCTTGGAGTACACCACCAACTTCCATCCCGAACGCTGCGCGGCGGCATCGAACGCAGGAATCCAGTGTTCGGCGTGAGAATCGCCAATCAGGGCGATGACTTTGCTCCCCGCCCGGTTCCCCAGCTCGCAATGCTCCACCGCGCTTCCTTCGATGGGGCTCACACAACGTTTGCCCCCCTCGATCAATGGTCGATCCGTCCGGGCCACGTCCGGATCAGGAAGAATCGGGACCCCAGTTGGGACCGCCACCCCATCCAATGCCAATGCGCCAGGGTACTCAACCGCCCCAGCTTCAGATCCTGCCGCGCCGATACCTTTGGCGATTCTGCGCGAACCTTCTCCCGCCAGCAGCATGGCTGAGCCAACCACCAGCGCGGTCAGCCCTAGGCCGATCAGATACGGCCTCACCACCTCTCCTTGCCTCGAATGCCTGAACCGCTCCTCTATAAAAACTTTCGACAGATGCGCCAGTAGCAGCGAGCACAAAACAACAACTACGCCGCCCTGCAAGGACGAGGCCTGATTGCCGGTAATCAGCGGGTAAAACACCACTACCGGCCAATGCCACAAGTAAAGTGAGTACGAAACGTCCCCCATGTACTGGAAGAACCGGGTGGACAACACGCGGCCGAGTATGGAGCTGGCTTCGGTACGCGCATACAGAAGCGCCGCCGCGCCCAACGTTGGCAACAACGCCTCATAGCCCGGAAATGGCAGTCTGCTCGTGTAGAACAGCGCAGCCAAAACCATTGCAGCAACGCCAATCCAAGCCAAACCCGCTGAATAGCGCGGTGCAACGTCAGAGGGGCGCGAAGCGACAAGCAGAGCCAATAGCGCCCCTAACCCCAACTCCCACACGCGGGTGGTGGTCAAAAAATAGCCTGCCGCAGGATCGGCAAAAGATACGTACACCCCGTAGGCCAGCGACACTGCCGTGACCACCACCACGCAGAAGGTCAGGCCACTGAGCACACCAATGTTCAATCTACGTGCGATTGCGGCAGTGGCAAGCAGCAGGACCGGCCAGAATATGTAGAACTGCTCTTCCACCGAAAGCGACCAGAAATGCTGCACCGGGCTGGCCGTCGCATCCTGCGCCAAATAATCAACAGAGCGCCCCACCAACAGCCAGTTCTCGACGTACAACGCACTGGCGATGAACTCACGTGACAACGCTTGCCAGTCTGAGGCCGCCACCCAGAGCAGCGTACTGGCCACGACGACAAGCAGCACCGCCGATGCTGCTGGCAACAGGCGTCTAATGCGCCTGCCGTAGAATGCGCGAAGGCTTACTGTGCCACTCTGCCTTATCTCCTTTACCAACAAGCCGGTGATCAGGTAACCGGAAATGACAAAGAAAACGTCAACGCCGATGTAACCGCCAGGCAACGCAGCGGGCCAGACGTGGTAAATGACGACAAGCAGGACCGCAATGGCCCGCAGGCCCTGAATGTCAGCTCTGAATACGCTACCAGCCTTCATGCCAACCACTGCCTTTCATTCATCATCGTTGTTCTCCAGATACATCGTCGCAAGCCTCAAAGCTTATTGCCCAATTTCTTTGAGACATCGGCCTCAATGGACTCCACGTAGCTCGCCGTCAAATGGTGTTTGTCGCGCCACACGTAGACACCATTGATGACCGGAACACAGACACCATCCGGGCAGATCACGTCATTCATGTTCACAACCGTCACCCCTGCAACCTGGCCAGCGGCAAGCTCGACCAAAGAACCACCAACGGCACCGCTTTGGGGATAACTGCAGGCAGCACCATCGCCTTTGTTGAAGCGAATGCATTCGGGCGGGTCTTCCCTCATACGCGGGGTCTCACGGAAGGCAAGAATATCAACCACGCCCGCCTGCTCGCGCGCCTGTTTCCATGACCGCGCCATTCTTTCCGCAACCCGGGCCTCTTTGTCGGGCGACGGGCCCAGCATGTGCGTGGCACCGGATGAGTTGGCCACGATCATCGCCTTGGGCTTGAGATCGGCGATATATCGCATTGCTGCGGCATTCCAGACAGCACAGGAACGGCGCTCCGGCGTGTCGACCTCCGACTCCTGCAGCGTCATCAACGCGCAGCCAGTCTTGGTTATCGCGTGCAGATCGATACCCCGCTCGCGCGCGATGGCCGAGAGCGCGGGCAGCCAATGCACCATGTGCGAATCGCCAACAGCAACCACCGGCCGACCTTTCGGGTCACCATAACGACACACACGCACGTCTTCACCACGTGAGGGTGCGATGCAGTTTTCAGCATACGCAGCCGCCAGATCATTCCGTGCCGCCATCGGATCACCGGGCCCGGCGGTGGTGGTAGTGGCATCGCCGGTCAGCTTCGCAGCACCACCGCGCGCGCCCAACTGCTGGAGCGAAAAAGCTCCTGCCACGACCGCAAAGGTGAACACTCCACCGACGACCCACGGCCGGATGCGCTCACCCGGCACCCCGTGTCGGAACCTGTCTTCGATGAGGTGCTTGCTGATATGTGCCAAGCCGATTGAAAGCAGTACGACAAGGACACCGTCCTGCAGATGGGCTACCGCCCTTCCCGTCAGCAACGGATAGAAAACAACAAGCGGCCAATGCCACAGATAGATCGAATACGACAATTCGCCCAGGTACTGTGCTGGCGGGCTACCCAACATACGGCCCAGAACACCTTCTGACGGGAGCCTGGCATGGAGCAGCAGCATCGCACCCAACACTGGTAACAAAGCTTCATATCCGGGAAACGGGAGGCGGGTCGTGTAGAACACGCAAGCGACCACGATCAGCGCAAAGCCGAGCCAACCAGCAATCCGTCCGCCAACGCGGCCGGGTGCGGCCAGCGGCATCAACGCCAGCACTCCACCCATCCCCAACTCCCATATCCGGGTGGTGGTAAGGAAGTAACCGGGAGCAGGATCACTGAAGGAAACATGGACTCCGTACGCCAGCGAACACAGCACAACCAGCACCAGTGCGGCACCGACTGATCTGCGGGCTTGCCACCCACAACGGCGACCCACAGCCGCAGCAAGCAGCATCAACGCCGGCCAGAAAATATAGAACTGCTCTTCGACTGACAACGACCAGAAGTGCTGCACCGGGCTAGGAGCGACATCCTGCGCCAGATAATCGACAGAGCGGCTCACCAACAGCCAGTTCTCAACATAGAACGCGCTGGCAACGACCTCTCTGGCAAGCCCACCGAACTCAGTTGGTGACATCAGAAAGGCAGCTGCCACGCATGTGCACAGCAGCGTCACCGAAGCAACCGGCAGCAAGCGCCGGACTCTTCGCGCATAAAAACCGGCAAGATTGATACTGCCGCCGCTCTCTAGTTCGCGCAGCAGCAGCCCGGTAATCAAGTATCCAGAGATCACGAAGAAGACGTCGACGCCGACGTAGCCGCCAGGAAGCGCTCCCGGCCAGACATGGAATATGACCACCGCCGCGACCGCCAAAGCCCGCAGGCCCTGTATGTCCCGCCTGAAACTACTAGAGCCAGCCGTCGTCGACATTAGTCACCTGAATTGAGAATGTTGCGGTAGCGGAAATCATTTCCCGTCAACGACCGAGTGGATGGAACGCGAAAGAATCGGCGCCATGCTCCGCGAATAGGTGGCGGTCAGGTGGTGCTTGTCGCGGTAGACCAGAACCCCTCCAATGACGACCGGGCAACTATCGCCCTGGCAGAAGTAGCGATCGAAATTCAGCAGCTTCAGACCCGGATACTGCTTTGACGCCAACTCCAAAGAGGCAGTTGGCAGCGCTTCACGTATACCAGTAGTACAACCGGCAACGGTGGCACCCGGCTTAGCCATGCAAAGCGGAACATCCTCCACGTGCCATGGTGTCTGTTTTATTGCCCCCACTTTCAATCCGGCATTGCTCAGTTCCCGGGCATAACTGACTACACCGGATGCCAGCTCCGGCTGGCTTTCGGCATAGCTTTTTCCTGGTACCGACTGTCGCGGCGAAAAGCTCAACACGACCAGATCCGGTTTCTCAGCGACCAGCCAGGCAACGGCCTTGCGCCCCCATCGCTGGCATTCCTCATAGGGCCGGTCCACGCCACCGGAAGCAAACCGGGTCATCACCGATGTGAACGCACAGCTGGACTTGGTCAGACCAGTAATACGGACATTCTCCTTGCTCGCCATCTCTTCCAGAGCCGGCAACCAATGCACAGCATGCGAGTCCCCGACAATGACTATGTGTAATGGGGCCGTTTCATTTCCGTACTTGCAGAAGCTCAACTCTTCCGAGGGCACACTACCGATACAACGCTCGGAGCCATCAAGTGCGTAAGCGGGCCCCCGGTCGAGACGTGCGACTCCTGCTGCCGGCACGAAATCCGATGCCGCGGCCGGATCATTGTTTGTGTTCTCAAGAGCCATGGCACCGGGATGACCACCGTTGGCAGCCGACGCTGCGTACAGCGCTGATGTGGCCTCGCGGTCACCTTGGACAACCAACAACTGCGCACACGCAACGATGACAAGCGAGACCAGCCCACCCATGACATATGGACGGAAATGCTCCCCTGCACGGGAAACGCGGAAGACCTCCTCAATCCCGAACTTCGACATATGCGCGATCGCGACGGACAGCGCGAATATGAAAATCCCATCCTGCAAAGTGTCCGGCTTCTGCCCGGTCACAACCGGGTAGAACACGACGATCGGCCAGTGCCACAGATACAGCGAGTAGGAGATATCGCCGATGTACTGCATGGGCCTGTTGCGCAGCAAGCGGCCGATCAACAGGCCATCCCCCAATGCTGCAAATATCAACAACGCAGCGCCAAATACGGGAACCAGCGCCTCATAGCCAGGGAATGGCAGACGGTTGCTGTAGAACACACAGGCGAAAACTATCGCCGCCAGCCCGCTTAATCCTGAAATCCTACTGACACCGCTCGACCTTGCCAAACCGCCCCAGATCGCCAGCAAACCGCCAACACCCAGTTCCCAAACGCGGGTTACGGTAGAAAAATAGGCCGGCGCGGGATCAACGAACGATGCATACACGCCGTAGCAGAACGATGCCGCGCAAAGCGCAAGCAACGTATATTTGAACGTGGTTCTTACCACCCAACCCAAACGCTGCGCGACCCCGCCTACCAGCAACATCAGCAACGGCCAGATGATGTAGAACTGTTCTTCGACGGACAATGACCAGAAGTGCTGCAGGGGGCTGGGCGCCGCGTCCTGCGCCAGATAGTCCACCGACCTGGAAACCAGCAGCCAGTTCTCGAAATAGAATGCGCTGGCGAGAAGCTCCCTGGACAGCGATCGCCACTCGGACGGCGACATCCACACAAAGCCGGCAATCGCAACCGCAAGCAATGTTGCACCAGCGGCAGGCAGCAGGCGCCGTATCCGGCGACCATAGAACTGGACCAGAGACACCGTCCCGGATCGCTCAAATTCGCGAACAAGCAGTCCGGTGATCAGAAAACCAGAGATGACGAAGAATACATCTACACCTACATAACCGCCGGGCAACGCCTTGGGCCAGATGTGGTAAATGAGCACCGCCAGGACCGCGATCGCACGCAGCCCCTGGATGTCAGGACGAAAGGCGGAGCTCATTGATGTATCCCTCATCAAACAAAAAAAAATCTACCCCTTCCAATGGAAGGGGCAGAGAAAACCAGATACCGGGTTTGTTTTAGTTTGCCGGGGTGATCGGCCAAGCCAGGTAGATCGTGCCCTTGGCATCGGGCTGCTGGATTACGTAGCGGTCACCCTTCGGCGCGCCCGGGCGGACCCATACCAGAATGTCGCCTTCACCAGCCTTGGTGAACACCGAACGGAAGGCACGACCCTGTGCCTCGTTGGATGCACGGGTGTAGCCAGCGGCCTGCAGTGCATCGGCGAACGACTTGTCGACGTCAGCAGCGCTGGACTCCAGGAACTCGATGCCTACTTCGCGCGACATCACGCCGGTCTTCTTGTTGCGGACCTCGCGATCGATGGCGACGTGATAACGGAAAGGCAAGGTTGCAACCGGGAACGGCTGCTTGAACTCGCTGACCACCGTCGGTGCGACCGGGGCGGCGGCTTCGGCGGTCGGCGTGGCCTCGGTGCCTGCGGTCGCTGCATCTTCCGTCTTTCCGCCATCGCGGCATGCTGCCAGCGACAAAGCAACAAACCCAACCAGAATCAATTTACGCATTATCTACTCCAGATTTTCAGTTAATAGAATTTCGCCAAAAAGCCAAAAGCCGCAGATACATCTGCGCCCCCATTTTTTCCCAGGAAAGCCCAAGCGCGACGTTGGCACCGGCATTGGAAACGCCTTCCCAGATCTGCTGATCCCGATAGAGCACCTTCGAAACTTCCGCAAGGTGGGAAACTGAACGAACTTCGATCGCCCCCAACCCGAGGTAGTCGGACAGCGAATTATCCATCTTTGGGTGCAGGACGGGAACGCCCATGGCAGCCAATTCCATCGGAACCATTTCAAAGGTTGCAAACTTGACCAGGCTCAGCATCAGCCGCGAGCGCGACAGTATCCCGGTGTACTCCTCACCAAGAAACGGCAGCATCTCGATGGCCAGGTTACGGGCTCGCTTTGGACGGTACTGTTCCACACAGAACAACCTTGCTTCTGGCACCTGGTCCTGTAGCGCCTCAATCACCTCTTCCGCCCGCCAGGCGACCAAGGTGTCGTCGCAGAGCTTGCCATAGTCGCCAAGGAAGATCCCGTCGCGCTGGTGGAAACCAAGGTCAGGAGCCTGCTCGTAGCTGAGTGTCTTGGGAATGGCCACCAACAGGTCGGCCACACTTGCCAGCAACGGGTCGTCCTCCACCCGGTCAGAGAACACCATCGCCCCTACACGGGTCCCGTACAACTTGCGCCACTCCATCATCTGCTCGCAGATGAACCGCTTGCGCGACGTGCGGCCATTGAGCGACAGGTTCACCAACACCGCACGCCCCTGACTTGCATGGATGTCGACGAGCTTGATTACCTCGGCGAAGTCCGGACGCTCCGGGTCACCTGGATAGATCATCACAATGTCGGCATGTTCACCATTCAACCCCTTGGGATCACCCGTTTCAAGGTCCACCAGCTGTACATCCATCCCGAGTGGTCGGAGCATGTCAGCAGTGAGGTGGGTCGACTTCAGGATCCCGCCCTTCTTCCAGCGCTGGCGATCAGTACGTCCAACTACGGCAAGCTTGAACGACTGCCGCTGGTAGCGCCCATCGATCAGGTTGGAAACGGAATGCTCCACCGTGGCCGGTTGCATGTTCAGTTCAGCGATCTCGCGCGCAAAGCCCGCACCGAAGTTCGCGATGCGTGTCTCGAGAAAGTGCTTGGAAGCTCCCGACATCTCGTGCCCCCAGCCCGAGACGCTGTTGATCAATGCAGTCTGTGCCTCACAGCTGTGCTTGAATTCATCGAACAGCGTGGAGCCACCGTTCGCTGCCGGATCGGGGATCGGCATCAACCAGTTGCGCTTGCGGGCAACCGCCACCAACGGGATGCCTGCCTTGACCGCGGCCACTGCGATCCAGGCATCGACCATACCCTTGCTTGAGAAATCCAGGTGACTGGGATTCCATAGGCTGGTGTGGAAGCACAAAGTGCCCGTACCGAGCTGGTCAACCAATTCATCGCGATCCAGCGACTGTTTGAAGTGGAACAGCTTGCGCCCTTCAAAATACGACACAAACGGCTTGGCAAAAATGGTCCCGTGCAGGCCGACGGCAGCCATGCGGCCATATATCTCGACCTTGCGGATCATCGCCTGCACATAATCCGGCGGATAGACAATATCGTCATCCACCGTGAAGCAATAGCCTGCAGGCAACTCGGTTGTAAAGGCGAACTTGCCGTTGTCGCGCAGATCCTCACCGCCGACCCGCACTTCAATGCGCGGGTGTTTCAGGTAGTCCGGGACACTGACGTAATCATTGAGATAGACAAAGATGCGGTCCACCTGATCGATCAGGCTGGCCACTACCTGCTTCAACTGCCGTTCCCTGGGCGGGAAACTGGCAACGCAGACCGAGATGAACTCGGACTCATATATACCGCCGGCATCCACTCGCAGACGTTCATGGATCGGGAACGGACGGCGCACAAGCGGGAACGGCAGGTAGGGATGACGCCCTCTGCGCAGCAGCGAATCGTGCCAGGCATCCACAGCCTCGCTATAGGCCTTCCGCGGCGCCGAGAGGTCACCGGCCTGCGCGGATATGCCTTTGTTCTGCGGGTCCTGGGTCAGCGAGTTCTCGCGCACTACCGCGTGATACAGGACCTGATCGACGTTGCGATGGGCCGTGGCACCAATGAACACCTTGATCCGCCGCAGCATGCCGTCATCGGCAGATGTCCGCACGCAGTCAAAATACCCGATCGCGTCAAAAACCTGCCTGCGCATCATCTGGCTGATATAGGCCAGACGCTTGGTACGGCCAGCAACTGTAACCAGCTCCCCGTCCAGCGTACGCCGCTCGTGCAGACAGGTGCTGACCGCGCAGCCTGGCTCCCGCAATACCTTGTACTGCTCAGCCAAGCGACTGGGAGCACTGGTGTCATCGGAGTCCATGAAGGTTATGGCCACACCCTTGGCCTTGGTGATGCCGAAGTTCTTGCACCAATAAGTACCGCGATTGACCCCGAACGAGAACACCCGCATGCGCTGGTCAGCGACCTGCATTGCCTCGAGCAACTCCAAGGTTCCGTCGTTGCTGCCATCATCGACGACGATCAACTCAAGCTTGCGGTGTGTCTGTTCCAGAATGGAACGGACGGCGGCCTCGACATAGTCTTTGGTATTGAACGTCGTCATCACCACCGAGATCAACGCCGACTCGGGCAATGCCTGATCCAATCCCGCGATCGTCGCCACATTGCCTTTGCGCGATGTGTAGCTGATGTTCTCGATCTTGACTGACGAAACTGGCTTGGGTGGTACGGTCTCAAGCGCCGGTGCTGCCACCACTGCAGCAGCCATCACCACTGGCTCAGCTGCAACGTGCGATGGGGCGGTCTTCGGTGGCGAGGTCGGCGCCGGCGCCGTGGCTACCGTCACGGCGGCCGTGACCGGCGCCGGGGCCTTGAGCGCAACGGGAGCTGGTTCAGCGACAACGGTTTGCACCGTGACCACAGATACCGGCAAGGCCTCACGTGATGCGGCGAACGGCCTGATGATTTTCATCAAGCCCTGTTTGGTTTTCCTCAACGTTGAGAACATCCGCCCCTCCATGAGCGCAGAGAATCTATTGTCCTGCCTAACAGCCTCCGACTCCAACTGCTGCAAACGCTGCAGAAGGGCCTCGAAGCGAACACTCACCCCTGCCTCGAAGCCAGACTGTTGTGCAGCCGACATCGCGACAGCGCCCTGCAGCTGACTGCGCAGCGACACTTGCCCGGACTTGGCCAGTGCAAGCTCATTGCGCAGTGCTTCTACCCCCTGCCGCAGGATCGAGATCTCATCGAGCGCTTGAAGTTTGCTGCCCACATCTGCGAACTGAGCTTCGAGTGACGCACCCAGACTCTGGAGCTCGGCCCTGACCTCCGCATGCTGCATACTCTCCCTGCGCACCGACTCCAGTTCATCCGAGAGCTGCTGGAGCTCCCTCTTCAGCTTGGCGTCAAACTCGGCAATCGCATCAAGCGACTGATCAGCCGACCATTGCAGCGCCAAGTCGACCCGCGACGTTTCGTCTTGCAATGTTGCATCGAGGCGCGAAATCTCGCTTTGCAATGCCAATTCGATACGTGCGGTATCAACCTGCAGCCTGGACTCGATGCGCGAAGTTTCATTCCGCAACGCCGTCTCGGCACGCACAGCCTCATCCCGCAGCGTCGACTCGACCCGCGAAGCTTCACTCTGCAGTGCCGACTTGATGCGAGCGGTTTCATCCCGCAGCTTCGACTCCACCCGCGAAGTTTCCCTATGCAGTGCCGAATCGATGCGAGCGGCCTCGTCCCGCAGCTTCGACTCAACGCGCGAAGTCTCATCCTGTAGTGTCGACTCGATGCGGGTGGCTTCGTCCCGCAGCTTCGACTCGACGCGCGAGGTTTCATCCCGCAGTCGACCGTCAAGTGCGCCGATCTTCTGTGATACCTGCTCATCATGCAGCGCGACGTCCCGCTGGAGCTGTGCACTGTGCTCCGTCCACTCCTTCTCCAGGCGAACCAGCTGCCCGGCCTGCTCTCCGTAAAGCAGCTCCAGTCGTGTCGTGCCAAGGTCGACCCGGCTGAGCTCCCCCTGCAGATCGACCTGCACCTGGGCGACATCATGCAGCACGCGATCCAGCGCGGCGGCGTGATCGTCCTTGATGGACATCAGCCCACCGGAAATATGCAGTACTTCCGAAGATCGTTCGGAGTCGAGCTTGCTCAGGTACTCCACATCCTGCTTGAGCACGCCAAGCGCGCCCTGCAGGTCACCCATCACACTGATGCCGGACTCTGCGTTGTCAATCTTGCGCAGGATGGTCTTGAAACTGACGCGCAGCAGATCGGCAGCACTCTCCACCTCGGTCAGTTTCGCCGAGATCGACGAAACTTCGGACTTGGCGGATGAGAGTTCATCGTCAACCGAGCGCAGGCCAACCCGCTGTTCGTGCGCGACGCGGTCCAGCGAGCGCTTCTGCCCGCCAATGCTGGAAACCGCGCCCTTCAGCTCCCGCTGCAGTTCAACCATGCGCCTTGCACTGAGCTGGTGGAAGAAGTCACGTTCGGCCGGTGTTGCGTAAGGAAGGAATACGTAAGTATCGGTGGCATTGAAACAGGCCACGGACTCGTAACCATGGGTTGTCAGCTCGGTCAACAGCGCCTCGTACTCCGCATGGACAGCAGCCTCGCAAATGACGATCGGCCGATCCCGGCCAATCGTCGCCGAAGCACCACGAACCACGGCGATGTCCATTCCTTCGGCGTCGATTTTCAACAAAGCCACCGGCGATGCGAAGGTATAGTCATCCAAGCGGCATGCCTGCACGCCACCGGCCTCATCGCCACCAAACCGAGTGGCCCCCAGGTTGCCAGCGTCACTACTGACGACCGAGAGCTGTTCGTGCTTGTCAGATAACGCACTGGAATGCACCGTCACCTGGGATTCCAGGTCGTTGGTGCGCAGGTTGAGCCGCAGCAGCTCCAGCGCTGCATCAAACGGCTCGAACGCTTCCACCACGCAACCGCAGATCTTGGCAAAATAGACGGTATGGTTGCCCACGTTCGCGCCAACGTCGACAACACGCGAACCCGCCGGGACCAAGCCACCTACGAACTCCAGCAACTCACGCTCGTAGAAGTTCGAGGTGGAGGCGATGACCTTGGCGATATGATCGGTGGCCGAGGCGAAATACAGAAAGACATCCTTGCCATGGGCGTTGAAGCCTATGGACGCCGGAACGTTCGCCACATTCTTATTAACTTCTTCATTCATACGACCACCGCACCGTTAGCCACTGGATTCACTTCAGAGACGCTGAACAACCGAGGACGCAGGCAGGATGCCCTTCACGTCGAAGATGACGCCATTGCTTTTCAGCAAACCCTGCAGATCGATGGTGGACTTCTCACCAACAAACTGTTCGTGGGCTACGGCAAGGATGATCGCATCGTACGCACCGGCCTCGGGCTTATCGACAAGATCCAAACCGTACTCATGCTGGACCTCGTTCTTGTCCACCCACGGATCATAGATATCGATTACTGCATTGGTATCAGCCAACTCGGAAATGACGTCGACCACCTTGGTATTGCGCACATCCGGGCAGTTTTCCTTGAAGGCAACGCCCAGCACGAGAATCTTCGAGCCAACGATGTTGATACCTGACTTCGCCATCGTCCGCAGCAGGCGATTGGCGACATGCGCCCCCATGTCGTCATTGATGCGGCGCGCAGCCAGGATCAGCTCCGGGTTGTAACCAAGCATGGTCGCCTTGTGCGCAAGATAATAGGGATCCACGCCAATGCAATGACCACCAACCAAGCCGGGCACGAACTTCATGAAATTCCATTTGGTTCCGGCTGCTGCCAGGACTTCATGGGTATCAATGCCGATCCGATGGAAAATCCGGGCCAGTTCATTCATCAGCGCGATGTTTACGTCACGTTGCGTGTTCTCAATTACCTTGGCCGCCTCAGCCACGCGGATCGAGCTGGCCTTGTGCGTCCCGGCCACAATCACGCTTTTGTAAAGATCATCCACATAGTCCGCGATTTCAGGGGTTGAGCCTGAGGTGACTTTCATGATCTTGGTGACCGTGCGGTCTTTGTCACCCGGGTTGATCCGTTCCGGGCTGTAACCGCAGAAGAAGTCAACGTTGAACTTGAGCCCCGACGCTTTTTCCAGCACCGGCACACATACTTCTTCGGTAACGCCGGGGTAAACGGTCGATTCATAAATGACCACGTCACCCGCTTTCAAGACCGAACCAATCGCGGCGCTGGACTTCAGCAATGGATCGAAATCCGGCTGGCGCGCATTATCGATGGGCGTCGGCACCGTTACGATGTAGACGTTGGAATCTGCGATATCGTGCAGCTCACTGGTGAATGTCAGTCCCTTCGCCTCGGCGAGGAGCTCGGCCTCGACCTCCAAGGTGCGATCCAGGCCAGTGCGCAGTTCAGCGATGCGTTCCTTGTTGATGTCGAAGCCGACAACCGACATCCTGCGACCGAACGCAACAGCCAGCGGCAAGCCAACATAACCAAGCCCAATAACCGCCAGACGCGTCGAAGCAATATCCATCTTCAATTCCTTTTTTTATATCAAGTTGATTCTAACTGCTGAATCAAAATCCAGCGCAGCCAGTTCTTTTGCCACCACCTGCCCGGAATCACTCTGCGCCCTGACCCGCGCCGCGGCAGCGGCAGAAAGGCGTTGAAAAAATTCCGGACTCCTTACCAGCTGCAAGCAAGCCCCAGCCAAATCGCTGGGCTGCTCGGCAGCACATAGAACACCACTTTCCTGATCAACGAACTCTGGTATGGCGCCCGCCGGGTTGGTTACCGGCACCAGGCCGGAAGCCATGGCCTCGTCACGACTGACCCCCTGAGTATCACCGCGGCTTGGAACCAGGAATATCCCGTTCTCGCGATGAAGATCTCGAATCTCGTTACGGCCGACAAACTCCCTGCGCAGCTCCACGTTCGGATAAATCCCGAGCGTCGAGAAATTTTCCTCCCAGAGCGCGCCGTCACCTACCAGCGTGAAGCGCATTCTGGCGAACTCCGGCGCGCGCGCCAGCTCATGAATTGCAGCGGCAACCAGGTCGTTGGCGTACCCTCGACTTGCGTGGGGCCGTATCGACAATACATTCCAACGCTGCTCGGCCGGTTTGGGCCGGTAGTCGAAATACGTCGCGTCGATAGGATTGTGGATGACCGTCCATTGGCTGGAATCCAGCCGTAACCCAAGATCATCCCAAGCCTGTTCAGCAAGCATCGCAGAAACGAAAACCAGGTGCAGTTTTGCCGGTGCAGGGTTCAACAACCCACGCCAGAAGGCCATTCTGGCCTCGCTCTGCCGCTGGGCCTGCTCCAGCTCCTTCGCCGAGCGAAAATTGTAGGCACGCCGGCTCCAGGGCTGGATGTCCGCACCATGGACCCATACCACTACACGTGTATCCAGAACTGCATCCTGTACGGCCTCCCACAGTTCCTCGTCGAGGAAGTGCACCGCGATGGACGCGTATCGGCAGTATCTGAGCGAAGCACGCAAGGTGGCTGCGTCGCATACCTGCACGCAGACATCATCAAATGAATAACTGGTCCGGGCCCGCTGCGAGCAGACCCAGACAACGTCCACAGCTATACCCTGCTCGCGGTAGAGCTTGACACGCCGATGAACGAAGGCATTTCGATACAGGTCGCCGTGCGCTGGGTATCCATTGACCACCACCAGTACTCTATTGCCGCCGGGCAACAACAGCGGCGCAGGCAGCGTATCGCCCACCGCAAGGCCGCGCCAGTAACCGACATAGGAGCCGCGGATGCCGATGGCAAAGCGGTAGCCACCTGCACGCGGGTCCGCCACCACGGCATGGGTTGTCCCTGGGAACAATCGGATGCGCTCAATGCACTGGCCGGATCCTCCAGCGATGGCATCCAGATAGACGTCGTAGGACTGGCTGGGTTCGGCCATCAGCCGAACCCGCGTAATCGCACGCCCCTGGTGGAGACTGTCGGCTTGGAAACACGTGGAGAAGATCGCCTGCTCACGCCCCTGTGGCAATTTGCTGACGATCTCCATCACCCCGTTTTTCGTGGCAATGGACGTACCTGCCGGCAACCGGGTCGGGTCGAACAGGTCCGCGAGCGCCCGCCCCTCGACCACCGGTGTCTGCATGGGTGTCGCGTCTGCGACGATGCCCCGGACGCACTGCTCCAGCTGGTCGAAGGGGATGCCTTGATCAAGCACCAACGGGCTCCAGCCATGCAGAGCGGAACAGGCCCCCTCGATATATGACTGGCAATCCGTGGACAGCAACCGCACGCCGTGGAACTGGCCATGCTCAACACCGTCCAGCAACGCGTAAACAGTGCCTGGCCAGAACTGAGCAGGTGCCAGTGAACGCTTCCAAGCCAAATGCTCGACACACCGGTATTCGTTGCCCACGCCCACCATTTCGCGCTGCCCGTCACGGAAGCGTGGGAAGCACGCCTTGCCGACGACATCGCCTTGCGCAAATGCAAGGCTGGCAGCCAGATCACCAAGATAGTGCGGCCCGTAGCTGTCCTCTGCCGACCAGAGCGAAACCAGTTCCCCGGCAAAGCTGGCGGCAACCGACGCCTGCAGCGTCAAATCATCCAGCCGCACCACACCTGCAGGCAGTGCTATGGCCTGCCCACACCGCACATACAGCGCGACCTCGACGCCCTGCTGGCAATCGGCCATCCGCGCGATGTGCGCCGCCTGCTCTGCATCGTCCACGCTGCAAAGCACGTTCACGCGCCTGCGCGGCGATTGCACGGACTGGCCCGACAAGATAGTGGCGAGCGTGCGCAGCCTCGCTGCCCACGTGTGCTCGGCCAGCACCTTGCGCATGGCCAACAGGCGCCGGCTCCGGTGTTCGTCGGCATCCGGCTCGTGCAATTCTTGCCATGCCCAATCCAGCATCACCGCACCGTCATCGGTAACCCTGACCAGGTCCCCGAACATCAGCTTGAGTGCCTTGGAGTGGTTGCTGTAAACAGAAGTATTGGTGCAGATCAGCTCCAGCGCGCGCCGGGCGAACATCGTCGAGCTCTGCTTGATCGTGTTCAAAGACAGGCCAATACGATAACTACGGTACAACGCCGGAGTCTGTTCGTAATTCACCGCTGGCCGAAGATACTCGCGGAAACGTGATGGATAGTGCCTATCTACGTCGACCGTACCGCCATTGCGGTCATAGATATGGAAAGGGCCCGCCAACGCCAAGCCATCTGCAAGCTTGTTGAAATCCCGGCAGCGCGTTTCCAGATTTCCGTACCATGCACCGGCGAAAAAACTGCCCTCGATACGTTGTTCATCGGCTTGCGCAAACGGATGGTGCAGGCGCGGCTGAACCGCGAACGGGAGTACGCCCACCCGGGCGTGCCCCAGCTTTTCCAGATATTGGGGAATGGAATCAGCGTCCGTGGTAAATACATGATCAAACAGCGCCGCTGTGCCGACGAACGCTTCAAAATGAAGCGGATCTTCCTTGTTCCAGAACAGCGTCGGGATACCAGCCGCGCGGCAGCTTGCGACCAGCGCGCGGAGCTCGGCACTCGCCGAAAACACCTTGCCCTCCCACTCCCCTTCCAAGCCTGTCCACGCCGACTCAACAAGAAGGAAGTGGGGATGAAACCTGCGGATCTGCTCTGCCCAGCCATTCGGATGGAGAGACAGCGTCATGCATTCCGGCGCAAGATTCTGTGCGGTGAATCCATCGCAGACCATCGCGATACGGAATTGCGCGGTATCTGTGGGCAGGGCCGCGGCAGCGGGAAGCGGGGTGACTTCATCACCTGCGCAATCTACCGGCTCGGCCGGCACGCTCAGCGTTGGTTGCAGCGAAACGGGTGCGAACGCAACCGCAACCGGCTCGGCGCTTGCGGCGCCACGCCCACTGGGCAGGCGCCGCTTGGCCTTGACCCATAGCTTCCGCGGCCAATGCAGGACTAGCCCTGGATCCTGCAACGCGTCAGCCAACCCCCGCCCCAATCGATATGCACGACTGCCCTTTAGCGCATCCAGCTCGGCGCGCAGTGCATCCAGCTCGCCGCGCACGGTAGCCGCATCCTCCAGCGCATCCTTGCTCCGGCTTTGCAGGGCATCGCACTCGCCTTCGATGGCGCGCACCCGCTCTCCTGCATCGCGCAGCTTCTGCCGGAGCTCCAGCTCGTCCCTGATCACATCGAAATCCGACTGGCTTGCGGGTCCAACAGGCCCTGCAGGCGCCGCGCCCATTCCTGTGCCAACGCAGGCCAACCGTATTTTTCAACAGAAGCACGATCGGCCGCACGCTCATCCAGCGCGGAATTCTTCTTCAGTTGTTGCATCTGCAGGAAGGCGTCGACAATGGCCGATTCATCAGCGGCCAAGTCCCAACCGGCCCGCAGTTGCGTTATCACCGCGCCGGTGGCGTCCTGCTCGGGGCCGCGCAAATGCAACAACGGTCGCCCAGCACCGAGATACTCGAACACCTTGCCTGGCACCTGCACCGGGTCGGCATTTGCAAGATTCACCAACACGTCACATCGGCGCTGCGCCTCCAGTGCGGCACGGTGCGGCAGGAAGCCGACGATACGGATACTCTCCGGATATCGCTCAGCGGCCTTCTGCAGATAGTCGGGCGCATTGATGGTCGCCACGCTCAGCCGCACTCCCGGCGTGCCGGTAACCGCGCTCAACAATGCTTCGGCTCGCCGGAAGCTGTAGAAACTGCCGGTGTAAAGCAACTCCAGACGCTTCGGGTCGAACTCGACAAGACGGTCGCCCTGCACAGCGTCAAAGGAAGGATCAAAGCCCTGGGTGATGGTCGCGGTACGCTCGGGTGTCAAACGCGAGTGACGCTGCAACAGTAGTTTCACGGCCGCATCGGTAGTAACGGTCACCAAGGTGGCCGCATCACAGACGGCACGCTCCAGCACCAAGGCCTTGCCACGCCACTTCGGTGGCGTGTATGCAGCCAACACAGGATCTCCCATGTCCACGGCCAACGGCAAGCCACGTTCGGCCGCCGCCAGACCCACTGGCAGTGTGCAGGCAGGTTCGTGCGACACGATCACCACATCGGGGCGCTGCACCAGAATGAGTTCATCAAGCTTGGCTATCGCATGCGGAACCCACTCAACCCGATGGTCCGGGAACCTATACCGCGAAACCACATCCTTGATTGTCTCGGCAAGCCGCCCCTTCCAGTTGAGCCCACCGTTGAGCCTGCCTCTGAAACTCAGCGACCGCTCCAGCTTTCTGCGCAGGCGTCCTTTCCAGTTCAATATCTCGACAACCTGGCCGGCGTTGCCTGCAGCCAGCGGCACCTTCATCACGGAAGCCTCGGCAGTGACGGCTGGATCCTGCGCGACGACGCTCTTCTGTCCGCGACCGAACAGCAGCCGGGACAGTCTTCCCGGGTCAACTCGATGCACCTGGATGGAGGATGGCAGCACCGGCAGACCACCGGCACCATAGCCAGGCACATCCGGGGCGATCACCTGCAGCTGATGACCCGCAAGGGCCAACTCACGCGCCAGGTAGGCCCAACGCAGCGCCTGTGGCGAGGGTATCGGTGGAAAATCGTATGCAACCAGCAGAATCTTCATCGTCAGGTCGCATCAACAGGTACGGGCGCCTCATCACGCAGCATCTGCTGGAACACAGAAAGCACCGGCTGCACCTCACCCACCATGTGGATGCGACCTCCTTCGAGCAGGATCGCCTTGTTGCAGACGTTTTCCATCAGCTTGAAGTTGTGACTGGCGAGCACCACGATCTGTGCGCTATTGACCTTGGAGCGCATGCGTTCCTGGGCCCTCCTGACGAAGCCAGCGTCACCGGTACCGATCCATTCGTCCATGATCAGGATTTCATGATCCACGGCCGTAGCCAGTGAAAAGCCCAGACGCATGCGCTGCCCTGATGATAGGGTTTTCAAACGGTCACCAGCTTTCTCGGCGAGCTCAGCGAACTCAAGCACGCCAGCCACGATAGCGTTGGCCTGGCGCGGCTTCAAACCCATGGCAATGCCCCGCAGCAGGATGTTCTCCACCACGGTTGCTTCCTGGTTGAACCCCAGCGAGAGATTCAGCAGCGCCTGCCGGGCACCAGACACTTCCAGACGACCACGGGTCGGTGGATAGGCACCGACCAGCACCTTCAACAGCGTCGACTTGCCCGCGCCATTACGGCCGACCACGGCAAGCCTATCGCCCGGCCTCAGGTCGAAATTGATGTCCTGCAGGGTGGGTCGCATGTAGCGCTTGGGCGGCTGGAACGCAGCCTGCAGCAGAACCCCAAGACTGGCCTTGACCGTGCGCTGCTCCTGCGAGTACACGGGCAGGTCCAGATCAATGTTGATCGCACGAAGATGAATGTCCTGACTCATACCCACACCGGCACGAAGCGTGCATAACGACGATAGATGAAAGAAGCCAGCAACCAGCCACCCACCAGCATGAAGCCCAGGTAGATGTAGGTGAGGTTCTCGATGGGTTCACCAAGCAAGGGTGCGCGCACGCTTTCGATCATGTGATAAAGCGGATTGGCACGTGCAATGGTTCCGCGCAGCGTGCCCACCGGTGCCTGGTCGGCAAACCAGATGATCGGAGTAAACAGAAAGCTGAACATCAGCACGCTGCCGATCAACTCGTGGATGTCCTGCAACCTGGCCCCGAGCACGGCAACGATCGCCCCCATCCAACCGATGTTCAACAACACCAGGATGAACGCCGGCAGCGCCAGCACCAAGCCTTCGAGCCGGAGTGTTGAACTGATGGCCAGCGCAACAGCCATCGCCGGCAGCGACATCACGAAATAGAACATCGCCTTGGCGACTACGCGCAATATGTAGTCGGTCAAGCGCACGCGGCCATCCATGATGAAATTTGAATGTCCAGGCAAGGTTGTCGTGCAATCGCTCAAACTGATGGTGATCAGCCGGAACACCACATAGCCAATGCCCAGATGCGGGATGAAAGTCGCTGCCTCATGGCCCTGCAGGTGGCCAAAGAAACCACCCACGCCGAACATGTAGATGACCGCCGGACACAGTGCCCAGAACAAACCCAACCGCGAACGGCGGTACTTGGTCACCAGTTCCAACCAGGTGGAGTAGGTCCAGAACCCGGGGTTACGGAAGCTGTCGATGTAATCACCGATAAGCGAACGACTCATCCTGCCAGTGCCTGCTCGAGATCAGCACGCAGATCAACCACGTCCTCCACACCCACGCTCAAGCGCACCAGCGCATCACTGATGCCCAGTTGCTCGCGGCGAGCCACGGGAATCGAGGCATGGGTCATCACCGCCGGGTGATTGACCAGGCTTTCCACGCCGCCCAGCGACTCGGCCAGGGTGAACAGCTCGGTGCGTTCGCAGAAACGTTTGGCCGCCTCGAAGCCGCCTTTGAGCACGATCGAAACGATGCCGCCGTAACCGGCCATCTGCTTGCCCGCCAGTGCATGCTGCGGGTGCGAGACCAGGCCCGGGTAGATCACCTTTGCCACTGCCGGATGGGTTTCCAGCCACTTGGCCAGTTCCATCGCGTTGGCGCAATGCGCCTTCATGCGCAGCGGCAGGGTCTTCAGGCCACGCAGGGCCAGGAAGCTGTCGAACGGGCCCTGTACGCCACCGATGGAGTTCTGCAGGAAAGCCATCTGTTCGGCGAGCTCGGCATTGTCGCCGACCACCACCATGCCGCCGACCATGTCGGAGTGGCCATTGAGGTACTTGGTGGCCGAATGCAGCACCAGGTCCGCACCCAGCTCCAGCGGACGCTGCAGCATCGGTGAGGCGAAGGTGTTGTCCACCACCACGATCAGGCCGTGACGCTTGGCGATGGCAGCTACCGCGGCGATGTCGACGATCTTCAACATCGGGTTGGTCGGAGTTTCGACCCACAGCATCTTGGTCTTCGGCGTGATCGCGGCTTCGAACGCAGCCAGATCAGTCAGGTCGACGAAGCTGAAGTCCAGTGCGGCGGTGCGGCGGCGCACACGCTCGAACAGGCGGAAACTGCCGCCATAGATGTCGTCCATCGCCACTACGTGACTACCGGCATCCAGCAGTTCGATCACGGTGGAGCTGGCGGCCATGCCCGATGCAAAGGCAAAACCCCGCGTACCGCCTTCCAGGGAGGCCACGCAGCGCTCGTAAGCAAAGCGGGTCGGATTATGCGTACGCGAGTACTCGAAACCCTGGTGCTCGCCCGGGCTGGATTGGGCGTAGGTAGAGGTAGCGTAGATCGGCGGCATTACTGCGCCGGTGCTGGGGTCAGGCGACTGCCCGCCATGGATGGCCAAAGTGGCAAGCGACAGGCTGCGCTCGCCGTCCTGGCTGCGTGAATGCTGATCCGTCATGACTACTACTTCCAGCTAAAGAGGCGGAATTCTACCAGCCTCGTCTGATTTTTCAGGCTGGGCACCCGCGAGGGGTGCCCGCGAGACTCACTGAACCCTGCGACGCAGGTAGTTCAGCAGATCGATACGGGTGATCAAACCGAGAAATGCGTCACCATCGGTGATGATCGCCACCTGGCCGCGGTCAAACACCGGCAGCAGGGCTTCGATCGGCGACTTGACGTCCAGACGGTCGAGCTTGCTGACCATGGCCACCGAGACAGGGTCACGGAAACGGGCTTCATCGCCATAAACGTGCAGCAGCACGTCGCTCTCGTCGATGATGCCGACCAGCTGGCTGCCATCCATCACCGGCAGCTGCGACACGTCGTACAGCTTCATGCGCTGGTAGGCGGTGGTCAGCAGGTCCTTCGGGCCCACCACCACGGTGTCGCGCTGGCTGTACGGGCGCAGGATCAGGTCGCGCAGGTCGCCGAACTGCGGACGCTCAAGGAAGCCGTTGTCCAGCATCCAGTAGTCGTTGTACATCTTGGACAGGTACTTGTTGCCGGTATCCGGCACCAGCACCAGCACCTTCTTCGGCGTGGTCTGCTCGCGGCAGTACTTCAGCGCGGCGGCCAGCAGGGTGCCGGTCGAGGAACCACCGAGGATGCCCTCCTTGCCCAGCAGCTCACGCGCGGTGTGGAAGCTCTCGGCATCGCTGATGGCGTAAGCCTTCTTGACGCGGCTGAAATCGGCGATATCCGGCAGGAAATCCTCGCCAATGCCTTCTACCAGCCAGCTGCCCGACTTCTCGTTCAGCGTGCCGTCGTTGATGTATTCGGCCAGGATCGAACCGACCGGGTCCGCCAGTACCAGCTCGGTCTTGGGCGAAAGCTTGGCAAAGGCGCGCGACAAGCCGGTCATGGTGCCGGAGCTGCCGCAGCCAAAGACGATCGCATCCAGGTCACCACCCATCTGCTCGATGATCTCCGGACCGGTGCCGAACTCATGCGCGGCCGGGTTGTCGGGGTTGCCGAACTGGTTGATGAAGTAAGCGCCCGGGGTACGGTCGGCAACGGTCTTGGCCAGGTCCTGGTAGTACTCCGGGTGGCCCTTGGCCACGTCAGAACGGGTCAGCACCACTTCGGCGCCCATGGCCTTCAGGTTGAAGATCTTTTCCCGGCTCATCTTGTCCGGAACCACGAGGATCAGCTTGTAACCCTTCTGCTGCGCCACCAGTGCCAGGCCCAGGCCGGTATTGCCGGCGGTGCCTTCGACCAGCGTCGCGCCAGGCTTGAGATCACCACGCTTCTCGGCGGCCTCGATCATCGACAGGCCGATACGGTCCTTGATCGACCCACCCGGGTTGGCGCTCTCCATCTTGAGGTACAGCTCGCACACGCCGACATCCAGGCGCTGGGCCTTGATGATGGGCGTATTGCCGATGAGTTCGAGGATGGAGGAATGGATAGGCATCGGTTAAGTTCAGATCGCGCCGCATAGCGGCCGGACCGATGATTATCCGATGGTTGTGCATGAAAGTCAGGTAACCACCCCTTCAGGCAGCGGCACAACACTGCCAAGTGACGCGGACAATGGCGGCCGACGAGGAGGCCGCCACCGTCCGCGACATAAACGGTCAAGCGTGGGGAAGGTTCAGTTGATGCTGTTTTCGTAAATCCGCAGGAGCTTCTGCTTGGCCAGCAGTTTTTCCCGTTTCATCTGTCCCAAGGTGACCCCGTCAATCGGGAGTACACCCAGCTCCGCGTCCATGCATTTCTTGTTCAGCTTCTTATGCTGTTGGTAGAGCTGCTTGAACTCCGGGTTGGCCTTGGCCAATGCGTCGATTTCACTCTGCGGCTGCCCTTCGAACATGACTACCTCCTTCATACAGAAACAAGAACGCCCCGGCCTGACGGCACGGGGCGTTGCTGGATTGGAAAGCCGGGCCCGCCCACCGCGGCACCACCAACCGTCCTCCGGCCAACCTGCCAGGAGCTCTCGGTTACTGGTTCGCGCCACGCTTGCACCGGCTCGGCCCTCCGTTGTCCGGACGACGAAAGTGCCGCCCGGACAATTGACCCTACGCCTGCAAAAAGGTTCCGGCAAGCGCTATACGGCAACGTTTACTGAATATTCAAACCAAGCCGCATTCAGCCTCGCACGAATGACAAAAACCTAACAAGTTCAGCCATTTAAGTTTGTCATGGCGCGATAATGACCTCCGCTGAACGGGCCCGGGTAGAGGCTGCCTTCTTGCCCGTCACCTGGATCCGGTTGGCCGCCACGCCACCTGCCACCAGCGCGTCCTTGAGCGCCTGCGCACGCCGCTGACCAACGCCATTGGCACTGTCATAGGCCTCGATGGTGACCCGGCCCTTCTTGCCGATGTGCCGGTACTCGGCCAGGGCCTTGGCCTGGTTGCCGGCAGTGGCGGCCAGGGGCGCCTGGCCAGCCGCGACCGCGGCGCCGCTGTAGGTGTAGAGCTCGCCACGGCCATCGAACTTGGAGGCCGGCAACTTCTGCCCGGACACCAGCTCCGCCTCTTCGCGGGCCAGCTTGGCGGCGTTCTGCTGGGCCGTGCTCAAACGCGCCTGCTGGCGACCGGCAACGCTCGTCAACGCGGTTTCCGCGTCCTGGCGGGCCAGGGTCTCGGCTTCGGCAGCAAGGCGCAGACGCTCGGCCTCTTCGGCCTGGATCTGGGTCTGTACCCGCAACTGCTCCGCTTCCTGACGGGCACGGGCCGCATCGCGGCGGCTGGCCTCGATCAGCAATTCACTGCGAGTACGCTCCAACTCGCCGACCTCACGTCGCGCCAGCTCCGCGCGGCTGGCCGCCTCGGCAATCGCGACGCGACGCTCAGCCAGATAACGCGCATCGTCCAGTTCCTTGCGCTTGGCTTTGGCCAGCGCAGCGATGGCTTGCTGCGCCTGCAGCTTCTCGAACGAAGCCACATCGGCCGTGGCCATATCGGCCTGCAGCACCATCAGCCGGTGACTCAGGGCACCAACTGCAGGATCTTCCGCCGCCAGCGCCAGCAAGGGCACGGCCAACAGGCCAACAACCACCAGATTCCTGATCCGCATCAACGTCCCTCCCCTGTCGCCAACTGGCGTTGCAGCTGTGCGACCTCAGCCTTGCGCTGGGCAAGTTGGGCCTGTGCGACCGCTTCCTCACTCTGCGCACGGGCCAGATCGGCATCGGCTGCAGCGCGTAGCGCCAGGATTGGCGCCTGCTTGCGCAACCGGCGATCACTCGCAGCCTGCTGGGCCTGGCCCAGCTGCTGGCGGGCCATCGCCATAGTGTCGGGCGCGTACTGATCGGCGTCGGCGCGGTCGGCTTTCTCGACGGCCTGTTGTGCGGCAAGCAATTCCATTGCGCCCGGATCCTGCGCCAACGCGCTACCGCATAGCACGAATGTGCAGGCGGTAGCACACAGGAATCGTCTTAATTGTGCGAAGCTAGATTTCATTGGGGAGCCGTGGCTTGGGTGACTGAGCGCGGCCATTGTGGTCAAGCCAGAGGCGTGCTTGCAACGGCACGCCGCCGTTTGTTGGGGAAAATTTCGCATGGATATCGGCTATTTCTTGAAGCTGATGACCGAAAAGAACGCTTCGGACATGTTTTTGACTACCGGAGCGCCGGTTTACATCAAGATTGAAGGCAAGCTGTACCCGCTGGGCAATACCGGCCTGCCGCCGGGGATGGTCAAGAAAATCGCCTATTCGCTGATGGACGAAGGCCAGGTGCCGCAGTTCGAGCGCGACCTGGAACTGAACATGGCCATCGCCCTGGCCGACGCCGGGCGCTTCCGCGTCAACGTGTTCAAGCAGCGCGGCGAAGTGGGCATGGTCATCCGTGCAATCAAGAGCCGCATTCCCAGCATCGAGGAGCTCAACCTCCCACAGGTGCTGAAGGACGTGATCATGACCCCGCGGGGGCTGGTACTGGTGGTCGGCTCGACCGGCTCGGGCAAGTCGACCTCGCTGGCCTCGATGATCGACCACCGCAACAGCACCTCGACCGGGCACATCCTCACCATCGAGGACCCGATCGAATTCCTGCACAAGCACAAGCAATCCATCGTCAACCAGCGTGAAGTCGGCCTGGATACCCACGCCTTCCACAACGCGCTTAAAAACGCGATGCGTGAGGCACCAGACGTCATCCTGATCGGCGAAATCCTCGATGCCGAGACCATGGAAGCGGCCATTGCCTTCGCCGAAACCGGGCACCTGTGCCTGGCCACGTTGCACTCCAACAACGCCGACCAGACCATCGAGCGCATCCTCAATTTCTTCCCGGAAAGCGCGCACAAGAACGTCTTGATGAACTTGTCGCTGAACCTGCGCGCAGTGGTTTCGCAGCGCCTGGTCAAGGGCAAAGACGGCCGTCGTCGGCCGGCAACCGAAGTACTCATCAACACGCCGATGATCCGCGACCTGCTGCGCCGTGGCGAGGTGCACACCATCAAGCAGGCGATGGAAGACTCGTTGGAAGAAGGCATGCAGAGCTTCGACCAGTGCCTGTTCCGGATGGTGAAGGACGGCATCATCGAGCAGGAGGAAGCGCTGCGCGCCGCCGACTCGCGCGATGGCCTGGCCTTGAAGTTCCGCCTGTCCGAAGGCGGCAGCGGCGAGCATGACCCGTATGCGGACTTCGCGGTGTCGGCGCCTGCGGCGATCACGCACGGGTTCTGAGCTGGTGGTTCATGCAACAGAAAGCCCCGCATTGCGGGGCTTTCTGTTTGTGCTGCTGCAGCCATGAGCCAAGCCTGACTGCGGTGGCTTTTGTAGGAGCGGCGTAAGCCGCGAAGTCACTGATGGGTCCGGACACCAACTTCGCCGGGCATTGGGTGTTCTGCTGCTTCGGATGCAATGCCGGCTTCGCGGCTTACGCCGCTCCCACAACCACCAGCCCTGTTAGACCGCGTCGACCTGGTTTTCCGGACGGGCTGCATCAAATGCCGGCAGCGCCAGGCAGGCTTCCTCGATCCGCTGCAGGGTCGGATACGGCGTCAGATCCAGATGGAAGCGACGGGCGTTGTACAGCTGCGGCACCAGGCAGCAGTCAGCCAGCCCGGGCTCGGCGCCATGGCAATAACGGCCGGTATCGAACGAGCCCGCCAACATGGCTTCCAGCGAGGCGAAACCAACCCGCATCCAATGCAGCGTCCACTCATCGCGCTCGGGCTGCGGCACATTCCATTCGCGATCAAAGAACTGCATCACCCGCAGGTTGTTCAACGGATGGATATCGCAGGCCACCTGCTGCGCCAATGCGCGCACCCGCGCACGGCCACCCGCATCCGCCGGCAACAGGGCTGGCTCGGGAAAAACTTCGTCCAGGTATTCAAGAATCGCCATCGACTGGCTCAGTACACGCTCGCCATGGCGCAGCGTCGGCACCAGCTCTTGCGGGTTCAATGCCGCGTAATCAGGCGCGTGCTGCTGACCACCGTCGCGCACCAGATGCACCGGTGTGAGCGCGTACTCCAGACCCTTCAGGTTCAAGCCGATGCGCACGCGATACGCGGCACTTGAGCGCCAATAACTATAGAGCGACAGCCCTGCTTCCATGTCAGATTCCCCCATCACCTGCCACCACAATAGCGGCTGGCGGTGAGGATTCCTTCACCGCCAGCACAGTCAACGCGCGAACTGTTGTATCAGGGACGCAAAGCCTGCTCGATGCGCTGTTCAATCGCACCAAAAATGCTGACGCCGTCACGGTCCAGCATCTCAATGTGCACCACGTCGCCAAAACTCATGAACGGCGTCGACGGCTTGCCATCGCGCAGGGTTTCGACGGTGCGCTGTTCGGCGAAGCAGGATGCGCCCAGCGCGGTGTCTTCGTTGGCAATGGTGCCCGAGCCGACAATCGCACCGGCCGACAGCGGACGGGTCTTGGCCGCGTGTGCCACCAGCTGGGCGAAGTTGAACTGCATGTCGACGCCGGCTTCCGGCGCGCCGAACCACTTGCCATTGATGTGGGTGACCAGCGGCAGGTGCAGCTTGCTGTCCTGCCAGGCAGCGCCCAGCTCGTCCGGGGTAACGAACACCGGGCTCAGCGCCGAGCGCGGCTTGGACTGCAGGAAGCCGAAGCCCTTGGCCAGTTCGCCCGGGATCAGGTTGCGCAGGCTGACGTCATTGACCAGGCCAACCAACTGGATGTGACCGGCAGCCTGATCCGGCGTCACCGCCATCGGTACGTCGTCGGTGATGACCACGATCTCGGCTTCCAGATCGATGCCGTAGTCCTCGCTGATCACCTTCACCGCATCGCGCGGGCCGTAGAAGCCGGCGCTGGTGGCCTGGTACATCAGCGGATCGGTATAGAAGCTTTCCGGCACTTCGGCACCGCGCGCCTTGCGCACCCGCGCCACGTGCGGCAGGTAGGCGCTGCCATCGACGAATTCGTAGGCGCGCGGCAGCGGCGCGGCCAGCGCCTGCATGTCCACGGCAAACTCGCCTTCCACGGCGCCGGCATTGAGCTGCTCGGACAGCGCGTTCAGCCGCGGCGCCAGATTCGACCAGTCTTCCAGCGCCTGCTGCAGGGTGGCGGCAATGCCAGCGGCCCGCACCGCACGGGTCAGGTCGCGCGAAACCACGATCAGGGTGCCGTCGCGGCCGCCTTCCTTCAGGGAACCAAGCTTCATGGGAGTGTCCAGTCTGCGGAGAAATAAGTTTCAATTGTAATGAATAAGCCAGCTACCACCAGCCTCACCAGCCGAATGCTGAACGGGCGTTTTTGTGCCGGCCGAAACAATCCCTTAGACTAGCGCGGTCTGCCAGCGGCCGTCCGTTTCCCTCAGGGATCGCCGGCGGTGCAGGATCAGCGGCCATCTGGCCCATCCGCCCGCCCGCCCCCACTCCGACGCCTATCGTCACGCATTCCAGCCAGCGCACCGCGTTGGTTGCATCCAGATCTTGCAGCGCGGTTTACGGGAACGCTCCGAGATCAGCTGGTCTTCAATGATCAGCAACGCAAGCCCTATGGGCGCGCGTTCTTCATGTTTCGGAGTACTCCATGTCGTTTGAAAACCTGGGCCTTGCGCCCTTCCTGCTGCGCGCGCTCGCCGAGCAGGGCTATGAAAACCCGACCCCGATCCAGCAGCAGGCCATTCCGCTTGCGCTGGACGGCCGCGACCTGCTGGCCGGCGCCCAGACCGGTACCGGCAAGACCGCCGCGTTCGGCCTGCCGCTGCTGCAGCACCTGGCAACCTCGCCGCAGAGCGTGGGCAATGGCCCGCGCCGTCCGCGCGCCCTGGTGCTGGCACCGACCCGCGAACTGGCCACCCAGGTGCATGACAGCCTGCGTGGCTACAGCAAGTACCTGCGCATCCCCAGCGCCTGCATCTACGGTGGCGTCGGCATGGGCAACCAGCTGGACATGCTGCGCCGTGGCGTCGACCTGCTGGTCGCCTGCCCGGGCCGCCTGATCGACCACCTGGAGCGTCGCAGCGTCGACCTGTCCGGCGTCGAGATCCTGGTGCTGGACGAAGCCGACCGCATGCTCGACATGGGCTTCCTGCCCTCGATCAAGCGCATCCTGGCCAAGCTGCCGCGCCAGAACCGCCAGACCCTGCTGTTCTCGGCCACCTTCGAAGACAGCATCAAGCAGCTGGCGCTGGAGTTCATGCATAACCCGGAGCAGATCCAGGTCACGCCGAAGAACACCGTTGCCGAGACCATCACCCACCGCGTGCACCCGGTGGATGGCGCGCGCAAGCGTGAACTGCTGCTGCACCTGCTGGCCAAGGATTCCCGCGTGCAGACGCTGGTGTTCGGCCGCACCAAGCATGGCTGCGACAAGCTGGCGGATTTCCTGGAGAAGTCCGGCATCAAGACCGCGGCGATCCACGGCAACAAGAGCCAGGGCCAGCGCCTGCGCGCACTGGCCGACTTCAAGGCCGGCCGCGTGACCGTGCTGGTGGCCACCGATATCGCTGCCCGCGGCATCGACATCAACGAGCTGCCGAAGGTCATCAACTACGACCTGCCGATGGTGCCGGAAGACTACGTGCACCGTATTGGCCGTACCGGCCGTAACGGTTCGACCGGTGAGGCTGTCTCGCTGGTGGCACAGGACGAAGCCAAGCTGCTGCGCCAGATCGTGCGTCTGCTCGACCGCGACATGGACATCCGTGACGTGCCGGGCTTTGAGCCGCACACCCCGATTCGCTGGGGCAACAGCGCACCGGGCAAGGCTGAGCATCCGGGCGGCCACAAGGCACCGCGTCGCGGCAACGGCGGCCATGCCGCACGCCGCCCGACCGGCGATGCACCGCGCGGCGGCCGTGGCGGCCAGCCGCAGAAACCGGGCGGCCAGCGCAATGCCGGCAATGGCCAGCAGCGTCGTGATGCGCACCCGGGGGGTGGTCAGCGTCGTGGCGGTGGCGGCCGGGGCCAGAGCCGTACCAGCGCCTGATTCCAACTTTTTGTTGGGATGAGTTGCAAAGAAAGGCCGACGCATTGCGTCGGCCTTTCTGGTTTTTGCGATGTTGAGTATCAAGCTTTTGACGTTGGCCTCGTGCAGGAGCCAAGGCGAGATCAAAGGCTTCCCCTCATCCGCTCCTGCGGAGCACCTTCTCCCGCGAGCGGGAGAAGGGAAGGCCTGTCATTGCCACGTCGAGAGTCGGGCACCGCGCTTGCGCCCACTGACGGTGGCCGAGCGCTTTGTGCTTTTTGCCTTGGCTCTGTGCCTTGTGCCTTGGCTTTGTTCTTTGTGCTTTGGCTCTGAGCTTCGGCTCTGAGCTTCGGCTCTGAGCTTCGGCTTTGTGCTTTGGCTTTGTGCTTTGGCTTTGTGCTTTGGCTTTGTGCTTTGGCTTTGTGCTTTGGCTTTGTGGTTTGGCTTTGGCTATGTGCTTTGGGTTTGAGCGTTGGGGATGAGGTTTGGG
>NZ_JBRRCU010000019.1:0-60464 GCF_056759195.1 Stenotrophomonas sp. STEN083
CCCCCGGCGCCCTCCCCAACCGCCCGCCCGTTCGTGGGGGGGCTGGTCTACCGCCGTGCACAGCCCCGTGGGTGGGCCGCCGCGCCCCTGGGGGTACGCTCCCCTCGCCCCGCGCCCCCCCACGTCACTGCATCACTTGAAATCGAGCGTCTGTTCGAACGACTTCAGCTCGTGACGTGCCAGCGCCAGGTTGGCGCGTGAACGGTCCAGCACCACGTACAGGAACAGGTCCGCATTGCTTTCCAGCGGACGGATCAGGTGGTATTGCTTGGTCAGGGTGATCAGGATGTCTTCGATCGCGTCGGTGATGCCGAGCGAGGCGGCAACGCGGCGCTTGGCGCGCACTACTTCGGTGTTGCCTGCGGCGGCAACTTCCAGATTGATCGGACCACCACCCAGCATGCCCAAGGCCATGCCGCTGTCGCTGTCGACCAGTGCAGCACCGACGAAACCAGCGATTTCATTCAGCTTGTCCAGCTTGACGTTTCCAGCCATGTGATTCTCCATTCCTGATCGATTGTTGTCTAAGTGTTGAATGCGACCAGGCCGCTGTGCAGCACCGGCATCGCATCAGTTTTCGTACTCAAACCCGTTCACCCGCGCCGCCTCCCTGGCATGCCAGGCAAGCTGCAGCACCGATGATTTACAACAAGAGAGTTACAGCAACACCTTGATCCGCGCCGCAGCATCGCGAGCGGCGTACAGCAGGATGGCAAGGGAGGTATCGGCATGGCCGAGCGCGGCCAGCGTATAGGGCCGGTCCGCAGCAACGCGTACCAGCACCATGCTGCCCTGTGAGGTGGACATGGTCACGTAGTCGGCCGCTGTCAGGCCGAGCTCGCGCGACAAGGTTTCCCCAAGCGTCAAGAAGGAATTGCTCATCGCCGACAAGCGCCGTGGATCGAGCTTGTTCAACGAACGGTGAGCGATCGCACGGCCATCGGCCGTGGAGACCAGCAGCATGGAAATGCCAACGTTGCGTTCAATGACGGTATCGAGTGCTGTTTCCAAGGCACGGCTGTCCACCGTGACCGAGGGCGTGCCTACATCACTCATCTTCGCCCTCACTTTTTCCAACGTTGCTGTTTCCACCGCCACTTCCCCCTGTTTGCCGTCGCCGGATGCAGACTCTCGATTGCATCAAACCGCGACTTCCATCACGAACGAGATGGTAAATATGAATACGTGGACGCCGCGTGAACACAGAAATCAGTCTTACTGATTACGGGGCTCCCCTATTCCCCGATGCCTGAAAAGTGGTTGTAGCCCTGCCTTGATGCCACCAGCACAGCACCCTCCTGGTTGATCACCTGTACCCCTGTCCCGGCTCGAATATAGCCAATACGGGTAAGCGGAACTGCTACGGATGCCATGGTTTCGCGCAACGCCTGCCGCTGCCCCGGCGGCGCGGTGAAGCACAACTCATAGTCGTCCCCGGCACTGGCACGCAACGCCATGAACGCCTCGGACAAGCCCGCCAGCGCAGCCGCCGACGAGGCCGGCAATGCGTGTTCAAGCACATCGGCGGCAACCCCGCTGCGTGCGCAGATGTGGCCCAGATCCGCGAGCAGACCATCGGATATATCAACCGCAGCACTCGCTACACCCCGCAAAGCACGGCCCAGTTCAACCCGTGGCGTTGGCCGCGCCAGGCGCTGGCGTAGGTGCTCCAGCGCTGCATCGCCCGCAATCCGGCCTACATCCAAAGTCTGCTGCTGCCACAACGCCAAGGCAAGGCCAGCCTCACCCGGCACACCACTGACCCATATGTCATCGCCGGGCTGGGCACCATCGCGGCGCAACGCCTGCCCCGCTGCTGCCTGGCCCATCGCGGTGATCGAGATCGACAGCGGGCCACGTGTGGTATCGCCACCGATCAGGGCGATGCCGTGCAGATCGGCCAGCTGGAAGAAGCCTTCAGCGAATTGATCGACCCAGTCCGGATCGGCATCGGGCAGTGACAGCGACAGGCTGCACCAGGCTGGCTGCGCGCCCATTGCGGCCAGATCGGACAGATTCACCGCCAGTGCTTTCCAGCCGATATCGGCAGGCGGGGTTTCCGCCGGAAAGTGCACGCCTACGTTGAGCGTATCGGTGGTCACCACCAGTTGCTGGCCGGGCGCCGGCTGCAGCAAGGCCGCATCGTCACCAATGCCGAGCACGATGTCAGCGCGCGCGGCAGTACGACTACGGATCCGCTCGATCAGTCCAAACTCGTCAAGGCTCATGATCGCGCTCCCTTAAAAACAACAACGCCGGTGCCGATGATGCCGGCCCGGCGCTGTAGCAAACCCCATCGGTGGCGAAACCGCCGCCGTCGGTTATTGGTTGGATTCAGTCTTGCGCCACTCTAGCGCGGCACGGTCGAGCACGCCATTGACGTAGGTATGGCCGTGCTCGGAACCAAAACGCTTGGCGGTTTCGATGGCCTCATTGATCACCACGCGGTACGGCACGTCCTGGCGGTAACGCAGCTCATAGGCGGCCACGCGCAGCACGGCACGTTCGATGGCGTCCACTTCTTCAACCGCGCGGTCGACGAACGGCGCCAGCGCCTCGTCCAGGTCGCGGCGGTTGTCCAGCACGCCGCGCAGCAGGCTTTCGAAATACACCAGGTCGGCAATTTCGTGGGCCTGTTCGTGGGCGAACTGGGCCAGCAGCGACTCGGCGTTGCCGCCGGAGATCTGCCAGGCGTAGATGGCCTGTAGGGCACGGCGGCGCGCGCGCGAGCGCAGCACCGGATCGATGCCGTCACGACGGACCGGCTTTCCGGCAGGCTTGCCGTTGTTCTTGTTGTTCATGGCAGCTGTTCCAGAAGATTGACCATTTCCAATGCCGACAATGCGGCTTCCTCACCCTTGTTGCCGTGGCTGCCGCCTGCGCGGGCCTCGGCATCTTCCACCCGCTCCACCGCCAGCACACCATTGAGCACCGGCACGCCGAAATCGAGCTGGGCGCGCATCAGGCCTTCGGCACAACGGTCGGCAACGTGCTCGTAATGGCGGGTATCGCCACGGATCACGCAGCCGAGGGTGATGATTGCAGCGTGGTGCCCGGCCGCAGCCAAGCGCGCTGCAACCAGCGGAATTTCCCAAGCCCCGGGTACACGCACCACGTCGATGGCGTCTTCGCCAACGCCATTACCGGCCAGGCTCTGCCGCGCACCGGTCACCAAGGCGTCGGTGATGCGGGCATTCCAGCGGCTGGCGATGATGGCAAAACGGGCCGAACCGGCCGGGCGGAGGTCGCCTTCGTAGTGGCTCATGGGGGCGTGGGGTTCCAAAAGGTGGGTAAGTCTAACGTGCGGGGGCTTAACCCGCGACGCGGAAAGCGGCTGCAAGCCCGGTCCAGCCGGGCTTCCAGGTCAGGCCGATGGCTCAGGGCTGCACGGTTTCGACGATTTCCAGCCCGTAACCGGCCAGCCCGATCTGCCGGCGCGGGGTACCGAGCACACGCAGCTTGCCCAGGCCCAGGTCCGACAGGATCTGTGCGCCGGCACCGTTGCGGCGCCATTGGCCCACATCCTTGTCCTTGCCCGGGATGACCGGCGCCGGCTGCTGACGCAGGCGGGCCAACAGCGAATTGGTGTCACGCGGTGCCGACAGCACCACCATCACGCCGGTACCGGCGGCGTCGATGGCGCGCAGCGCATCGGTATTGGCCACGCCGAAGTCATCCCGGCGCCAATGCAGCAGGTCGGCCAGTGGGTTCTCCACCTGCACCCGCACCAGGGTCGGCGTGCCCTTGTCCGGGTTACCGCGGACCAGGGCGAAATGCAGGTCATTGGCGATGCGGTCGCGGTAGGTGACCAGCTTGAAGGCACCGAACTCGGTATCGATCTCGCGCTCATCCACGCGCTCGACGGTGTGCTCGGTAGCCAGGCGATAGGCGATCAGGTCAGCAATGGAGCCCATCTTCAAACCGTGCTCGCGAGCGAACACCTCAAGCTCCGGGCGGCGCGCCATGCTGCCATCGGGGTTGAGGATCTCCACCAGCACGCCAGCCGGTTCCAGCCCGGCCAACATGGCCAAGTCGACACCGGCTTCGGTGTGGCCGGCACGGGTCAGCACGCCACCCGGCTGGGCGATCAGCGGGAAGATATGGCCCGGCTGGTGCAGGTCGGACGGCTTGGCATTGGCCTTCACCGCGGTGCGGATGGTGTGGGCCCGGTCATGCGCGGAGATGCCGGTGGTCACACCTTCGGCGGCTTCGATGCTGACCGTGAAGTTGGTCTGGAACTGGGCGGTATTGGCCTGCACCATCGGCGCCAGGCCGAGGTCGGCCGCGCGGGTACGGGTCAGCGGCAGGCAGACCAGGCCGCGGCCGTGGGTGACCATGAAGTTGATGTCCGACGCCTTGACCAGCTCGGCAGCCATGATCAGGTCGCCTTCGTTCTCGCGGTCCTCGTCATCGACGATGACCACCATGCGACCGGCGCGGATCTCTTCCAGCAGTTCGGGAACGGGGGCGAAATTCATTGTGCGGCTCCTTGGCCCAGCAGGCGCTCGACATAGCGGGCGACCAGATCGATTTCCAGATTCACCGCGCTGCCCACGCCAGTGGCGGAGAAAGCGGTGTTGGCGACGGTGTGCGGGATCAGCGCGACTTCAAAGCCTTCGTCGTCGGCTTCGTTGACGGTGAGGCTGACGCCGTCCACGCAGATCGAGCCCTTCTTGGCGATGTACTTGAGCAGCGGCTTGGGCGCGGCGAAGCGCCAGCGCAAGGCCCGTGCATCCTCGTGGATGGACAGCACCTTGCCGAGGCCATCGACATGGCCGCTGACCAGATGGCCGCCGAGGCGGTCGGTCGGGCGCATCGCGCGCTCAAGATTGATCACGGCACCTTCGGCCAGGCCACCAAGCGTGGTCAGGTCCAGGGTTTCGGTTGAGGCATCGGCCTTGAAGCTGCTGCCGTCGAAGTCGATGACGGTCAGGCAGACGCCGTTGACGGCGATGCTTTCTCCCATCTGCACCTGCTCGAACGGCAGGCTGCCGACGGCGAAGGTAAAGCGGACATCGCCGCCGATGGGTTCGCGTGCGGCCAGACGGCCGACGCCTTCGATGATTCCAGTGAACACTAACGTTCTCCGCAAATAATAGATGAGCGAAAAACGCCGCAAGGCAAACAGGCGCACGGACCCCGCAAGGGGCCCGAAACACCGTCTTCTTTCATCCGGACTATGACCGTCGGCTCCGGCATCTGACCGGATCTGCTGACCTCCAACCGGGCGAGCGCACTGCTGTGCGGGCCTTGCCGGAGCGCTCGCGGGCTTGTGCAGCGCCCTTTTTGGGGCATTGCACCTACCGCCGGTGGGGAATTGCACCCCGCCCTGAAGACGTTTGTGAGTGCCGGCGAACCGGCCCGGGGATTGTACCAGCGCCACTCCGGGGAAGGCCTTGGCCGGGCTGAACAAGTGCTTCCCATCGGTGGAACAGGTATCTGGAGCCGCTGCCCCCATGGAAAGCCGCGTGCAGCTACTGCCGCTTACGCCCGAAGAAAGTGCCAACGTTGACCAGGGCAAACAGGCAGCTCAGCCCGTTGATCAGCTGATCGCGCCATTGCGCCATTGCCGCTGCTGCAAACCAGAGAACCGCCACACAGAGGAACAAACAGCTTTCAAGCTTCAAGATGATTACTACCTCTGAGTGCCATTGCTCATCGCGGAGCGCGCACAAATTAGGTGGTAATCGGCTTCGCGATAATAGGATTGTTCTGGAAATCGAGCCCTGCGAGAGCGCTCCCGGACCGCGGCCGTGGGGGCATACAAGGGCCCATCGTCTCCCAATGCCAGCAAATCAGCACCCATCTTCGCCATAAACCGGATCAACGCTCGCCCTTCGCGACTGCAACTTCGGCCACCAGCCCGGCTGTTTGAGTGTAAATATTTCGTTAGACTCCGCCCGCCGCTACATGACGTACGGTCCCGGCCCGCGACGGGCCGGTCGACACGGATATCGCACCGAAGAGGATTTCATGCGCAAGACCCTGATTCTGGCCGCCGCCGCCATGCTGGCCGCCGCACCTGTTGCCGCCTCTGCCGACGAGCTGAGCTACACCTACGCCGAAGCTGGCTGGACCCAGGTCCAGATCAACGACAACTTCCTGAACGACCCGAATCTGGACGGCGCCTACCTGCGCGGCTCGTTCGACATCGCCGACAAGGTCAACCTGTTCGCCGGTTACTCGCGCATCTCCAAGACCTACAAAGTGGGCGGCGTGCGCCTCAAGCACGAACTGGGCCTGCCGGAACTTGGCGCCGGTTACCACATGAACATGAGCGATCGCGTCGACTTCACCGCCGACATCGCGTGGCTGCGCCTGAACAACGAAGTAGAGGTCCGCGACGATGGCCAGTACAGCGATACCTACAAGGACCACACCAACGCAGGTCGTGTGACCTTGGGCCTGCGCGGCAAGCCGTCGGCACGCACTGAAGCCTGGATCAAGGGTGGCGCCATCGATGGCAGCGACATGGACACCGAGTTCGTCGGCGTACTGGGCGGCCAGATCAAGTTCAACAAGACCTGGGGCGTGGTTGCGGAAGCCCAGTGGCTGGGCGACTTCGCCCAGTACTCGGCAGGCTTGCGCGCCAGCTTCTGATTTGGCAATACCGGGTTTAATGCAGCGGGGGCCGAAAGGCCCCCGTTTTTATTGTCTCGATTACGCCGACCAGCGCAACCGGGCTGCGGCAGCTGTGGGAGCCACAGCTGTTTGTAGGAGCGGCATCAGCCGCGAAGCTGGCATTGATGAGATACCAGCTGCCCATGCATCTGATGATGTACGTGCTTCGCGGCTTACGCCGCTCCTACAAGATCAGTGCGGCCGAGGTTTGTGGGAGCGGCATCAGCCGCGAAGCTGGCATTGATGAGATACCAGCTACCCATGCCATCTGATGATGTACATGCTTCGCGGCTGACGCCGCTCCCACATGATGACGGTCAGGCAGGCCGCAGCAGCAGCCGCAGATCCTGGCCCAACATCCGCGTTTCCAGCAGCTGCAGGTTCTGCACCTGCGCCATGGCCTCTATGCCCAGGCCCGCCAACAACGGGCGCGCACTGTCGCCCATCAGCAGCGGCGCCATGTACAGCAGCAGTTCGTCAACCAGTTCCGCCTTGAACAAAGCGCCGCACAAGGTGGGCCCGGCTTCCACGTGCACTTCGTTGATACCGCGTGCAGCCAGCACCGCCATCACTTCAGCCAGATCAAGCCCACCGTCCTCCTGCGTCTGAATACCGGCAAATTCAGCACCGTCCAATTCCGGCGCCGGCACCGCCGGATCATGTAGATACAAGGTAGGCGCATCGCCGTGGCGCACACGCTTGCACGCCAGGCTGCGCAGCCGTGCATCCAGCACCACCCGCAACGGCGGCAGAAACTCGCCCGCGTCCGGCCGTGCAGTCAACAAGGGATCATCCGCCACTACCGTGGCCGCGCCGGTCAGGATCGCACCAGCGCGCGCGCGCCATTGCTGCACATCGGCGCGCGCCGCTTCACCGGTGATCCACTTGGATTCGCCGTTTGCCATTGCCGTGCGCCCGTCCAGACTGCCGGCCAGCTTCACCCGCACGAACGGGCGGCCGCGTTCGATCCGCGACAGAAACCCACGATTGAGCTCACGCGCCTGTGCGGCCATCAGGCCCACCTCGACGGTGATACCGGCCTGCCGCAACAGCGCGAAGCCGCCGCCATCCACGTCCGGAAAAGGATCGGCCATCGCTGCCACCACCCGGCTCACACCGGCATCGATCAAGGCCAGCGCGCACGGCGGCGTGCGCCCATAATGCGCGCAGGGCTCCAATGTCACATAGGCGGTAGCACCACGCGCCTGCTCGCCAGCTTGGCGCAGTGCGAACACCTCGGCATGCGGGCCGCCAGCACGTTGATGCCAACCCTCGCCCACCACTTCATCGCCGTGGGCAATGACGCAGCCGACCATCGGATTAGGGCGGGTGGTCCAGGCGGCACGCTCGGCCAGGCGCAGCGCGCGGGCCATCAGCAGGTGATCGGTGGCGGTGAACTGACTCATCGTTGGAACCTCATTGCGAATGCGGCGCACTGCTCAGTGCGGCAGCGTCCGTACGCAAGTGTATGCGCAGCGATGCCTGCATTGGCGCCTCAGTGCATCTCAGGCATGTCCGGTATCCACCGCCATCACCGTGATCGCCAACGGCCCCAGTTGCAGCTCGGCATGCACGCGCCAGCCCAGACTGCGGTACCACGCCACCATCGGTGCTTCGCAGTACAGATACAGCAGGGCCACGCCCAATGCCCGGGCCTGCACCACGCAGTGCGCCACCAACGCCGCGCCGACGCCTTTACCGCGCGCGGCCTGGTCTACATACAGCGATGCCAACCAGGGTGACCAGCCACGGATCTGCTCGTGATCGTCATGCAACAGGCTGACCGAGCCCAGCCAGCCGCTGCCATCTTCGGCCAGCCACGTACAGGGAATGTCATCGCGCTGCTGCGCGTGCAGTTCGGCTTCGGCCTGGGCCAGCGTCCAGTCCGGCAACAGCGTGCCGAAGGCCTGCACATGGGCAAGCGCGACTACCGGCAACAGTTCGCGCCGGTCCTGCAGGTTGATGATCTTCATCGGATTCAACTCAAACGGCCACACTCGCTGGCCCGTACATTCAAAGAACTAGTCGTTCACACGCTGGAACACGCCAATGCCCAAGCCATCGAAGCGCACGCCGCCATCGCCGCGCTCCAGCAGCAACCCCATCGTTGCCGATTCGCACATGCCCACCGCGCAGGCATCGAACAGCACCTGGTAGCTGGGCCGCAGCGGTGTTTGCAGGGGCAAACGCAGCGACGCCCCAATGCCAGCGAAGTGCAAACGCAGGCCAGTCACTACCTGCCCTGGCGCCGGTGACGGAAAACGATAGGTATTTTCCCCCGGTAGCTTGCCTTCAGCGGCCAGTTCACCCTGGGCCAGCTCCAACACCACCTGCACGCCGTCGCTGGCCACACCGCTCATTGGGTCGTGCAGATTCACGTACAGCGGCCTGCCTGCCACGTGCGTGTCTGCCAGTTGCGCCTGCAGCTCATCGAGCTCGACATGGCCTCTGCGATCCGCTGGGTCCGGGTGCGCCTGTTGCAGGTCGGCAAGCACCTGCTGCATCTGCGCACGCTCTGCCGACCCGGCTTCATACGACACCAACTGCACGCTGTCGGCGAGCTCATCGCGCGGATGCAGCAACAGCATGCCGTCCTCCAGCGACCATTGCCCCTTCGAGCTGCGCGGCATGGGAGGCATCGCCAACTGCAATGCATAGTTCCCGTCATCGCCCAGCTCCAGAACCGAGCCAACAAATCCCGCGTCGACGATGCGATAACGCCCCGCCAACGCCTGCGGCGTGCAAGCCTGGCCCGCACAGGAAGACGGCCCGCGCCGAGCTTGATCCGGCGTGGAAGCGCCGTCGAAGGCCTCCTGCGCAGCCTGCTGGGCGCGCTCAGCCACATCCAACAGCTTGGACAACTCCTGCCCTTGGTCCTGTGCCCGCGCAGTCAATGCCACACACAACACAGCCACAACCAGTCCACTGCGTGAAAGCTGCTGACCAATTGATCGCATCACCGCATCGGCCTCCATACCGAGTCAACACACCGCTCAGCGCTTGCTGCCCTTGCCTGCCCGTGCCGCTTCCGCCCGCGCCTGCGCCAACAACGGCAACTGATCCTCGTCACTGGAATGATCGCGCTCGAGCTTTTCGATCTCGTCGCGGAAATCGGCCACATCCTCGAAGCTGCGGTAGACCGAGGCGAAGCGCACATAGCCGACATGATCGAGCTTGCGCAGTTCGTCCATCACAAAGCCGCCAACCTTGATCGACGGCACCTCGCGCTCGCCACACATGCGCAGCTGGTGCACCACCGCACGGACCGCGGTCTCGATACGCTCTTCCGATACCGGCCGCTTCTGCAGCGCGCGGTCGAAGCCTACCCGCAGCTTGCGCGCATCGAAGGCCTCGCGGCCGCCATCACTCTTGACGATGACCGGCAGCTTGAGCTCGATGGTTTCCAGCGTGCTGAAACGTTCGCCACAGGCTTCGCAGCCACGGCGGCGGCGGATGGTGGCGCCATCTTCGGAAACGCGTGAATCGATCACGCGGGTGTCGGTGTGCTGGCAGAACGGGCAATGCATGTTTCAAGCCTTGGACATCAGGCGCCGCGCATGCGACGTGGAAAACCTGTAACGCAGATACAACAAACCCCGGGCCGGGGCAAGCGCCCAACCCGGGGTAATGCGGTCAGCTCAGGGCGGAACGGGCGTCAAATACCGCTGACACCTGGCGCCGATCAGCCATAAACCGGGTACTTGCGGCACTGCTCGCTGACCGCATCACGCACGCGGGCGATGACGGCTTCATCGGCCGGTGCGTCCAGTACGTCGGCGATCCAGTTGGCCAGCGCAACGCAGTCGGCTTCCACGTAACCGCGGGTGGTGATGGCCGGGGTGCCCAGGCGCAGGCCCGAGGTCACGAACGGCGAACGCGGGTCATTCGGCACCGAGTTCTTGTTGACGGTGATGTGCGCCTTGCCAAGTGCCGCTTCCGCATCCTTGCCGGACACGTCCTTGCCGATCATGTCGACCAGCATCAGGTGGTTCTGGGTGCCGCCGGAAACGATCTTGTAGCCGCGCGCGATCAGCGTGGTGGCCATCGCCTGGGCGTTCTTCACCACCTGCTGCTGGTAAGCCTTGAATTCCGGCTCCAGCGCTTCCTTGAAGGCCACGGCCTTGGCGGCGATGACGTGCATCAGCGGACCGCCCTGGATACCCGGGAACACGATCGACTGCAGCTTCTTCTCGATCTCTTCGCCAGCGCCCTTGGCGATGATGATGCCGCCACGCGGGCCGCGCAGGGTCTTGTGGGTGGTCGAGGTGACCACGTGCGCGTGATCGATCGGGCTCGGGTACACGCCAGCAGCGACCAGACCGGCGACGTGCGCCATGTCCACGAACAGGTAGGCACCGACCTTGTCGGCGATGGCGCGGAAGCGCGCCCAGTCGATGACCTGCGAATAGGCGGAGAAACCAGCCACCACCATCTTCGGCTTGTGCTCCAGCGCCAAGCGCTCGACTTCGTCATAGTCGATCAGGCCGGCTTCGTTCACGCCGTACTGGATCGCATTGAAGATCTTGCCCGAGGCATTGACTTTGGCGCCGTGGGTCAAGTGACCACCGTGGGCCAGGCTCATGCCGAGGATGGTGTCGCCCGGCTGCAGCAGCGCGAAGTACACGGCCTGATTAGCCTGCGAGCCGCTGTGCGGCTGCACGTTGGCGTAATCGGCGCCGAACAGCTGCTTGAGGCGGTCCAGCGCCAGCTTCTCGGCGATGTCCACGTACTCGCAGCCACCGTAGTAGCGCTTGCCCGGGTAACCCTCGGCGTACTTGTTGGTCAGCTGGCTGCCCTGCGCTTCCATCACCATCGGGCTGGCGTAGTTCTCGCTGGCAATCAGCTCGACATGGTCTTCCTGACGCTGGCACTCATCGGCAATGGCCTTGGCCAACTCGGGATCGTAGGACTCGATACGGGCTTCACGCGGGAACATCACAGCTCCTGGTACGGGGGCGAGGGAGCTGTCGATTGTAGCGCTTCCTTGGCCCCCCGGCCCGGCAGCGGTCGGTGCCATCTGCAACCAACATCACCGCCCGCAGACGAAGAAGGCGCCCCACAGGGCGCCTTCCAGGGAGCCGGCTGCAGCTTGGCTCAATGATTGAACACGATGTCGGCGATGATGCCGGTGGCAATGGCCACCATCAGCATGTTGCCGCGGTCATCGCGGATCCAGCGGTGGCCGTAGGGCGGGCGGCGCACGTGGTAACGGTTGTAGTCGTTGACCACATAGACCGGGCCGCCGTAGTAGTTGCTGTAGCGGTGGCCACGCTCAAATCCATAGGGGCGGTAGGCCACGCGCGGCGGCGCGTAGTAGCGTCGGTCATTGTACCGACGGTCGTTGTAGCGGGCGTCGCGGTAACCCTCACGGTAGCCATTGGCGTAGTGGCGACGGTCGTCCCGCCGCTCATGGCGATCATGGCCACGGCCGCGATCATGGCCCCTGCCGCGGTCATCCCAGCCGTGGCGGCCACGGTCGTGGTCATCACGGTCACCCGCCGCAAAGGCCGGGGCGGTGGCACCTAACGCCAATACGGTGGTCATCGCAGCGACAACAAAGCGGTTCATTTTCATGGGTGGCCCTCACTGGGTTGGTTGACGGTTTCCATAATGCTCACTTCATCTGAACAGTTTCCGGCTGGAAACGGTTACGGACTTTCCCATTCATAAATCAGCAAGCGCCCTCACCCGCTCCGGCCGCCATGCAGGGGTTCCGGTTATAATGGGGGATTCCCTTTTGCCTTGGGCCTTGTCCTTATCTGGACCGGGCGCAGGCGTGCGCTACGGAGACGTCATGTCCTCGCAATACATCTACACCATGAACCGCGTCAGCAAGGTGGTCCCGCCCAAGCGGCAGATCATCAAGGACATCTCGCTGTCGTTCTTCCCCGGTGCCAAGATCGGCCTGCTGGGCCTGAACGGCGCCGGCAAGTCCACCGTGCTGAAGATCATGGCCGGCGTGGACACCGATTTCGACGGCGAGGCCCGCCCGCAGGCTGGCATCAAGGTCGGCTACCTGGAGCAGGAACCGCGCCTGGACCCGGCCCAGACCGTGCGTGAAGCGGTCGAGGAAGGCGTGGGCGAAGTGCTGCAGGCCCAGGCCGCGCTGGACAAGATCTACGACGCCTATGCCGAGGAAGGCGCCGACTTCGATGCACTGGCAAAGGAACAGGAACGGTTGGAAGCCATCCTGGCCGCTGGCGATGCCCACACCCTGGAGAACCAGCTGGACGTGGCCGCCGACGCACTGCGCCTGCCGCCGTGGGACGCCGTGATCGGCAACCTGTCCGGCGGTGAAAAGCGCCGCGTGGCACTGTGCCGCCTGCTGCTGCAGAAGCCGGACATGCTGCTGCTCGACGAACCGACCAACCACCTGGACGCCGAGTCGGTTGAATGGCTGGAGCAGTTCCTTGCACGCTACACCGGCACCGTGGTGGCCGTCACCCATGATCGCTACTTCCTGGACAACGCCGCCGAGTGGATCCTGGAACTGGACCGCGGTCGCGGCATTCCGTGGAAGGGCAACTACACCGAATGGTTGATGCAGAAGGACGAGCGCCTGAAGCAGGAAGACAATCAGGAAAAGGCCCGCCAGAAGGCGATCCAGAAGGAACTGGAGTGGTCGCGCCAGAACGCCAAGGGTGGCCGCACCAAGGGCAAGGCCCGTCTGGCCCGCCTGGAAGAACTGCAGAGCGTTGACTACCAGAAGCGCAACGAGACCAATGAAATCTTCATCCCGCCGGGCGAGCGCCTGGGCAACTCGGTGATGGAGTTCAAGAACGTCTCCAAGAAGTTCGGCGAGCGCCTGCTGTTCGACAACCTGTCGATGATCATCCCGCCGGGTGCCATCGTCGGCATCATCGGCCCGAACGGTGCTGGTAAGTCGACCCTGTTCAAGATGATCACCGGTCAGGAAAAGCCGGATTCGGGCGAGATCGTGGTCGGCCCGACCGTCAAGCTGTCCTACGTTGACCAGAGCCGCGACGCGCTGACCGGCAACCACAACGTGTTCCAGGAAATTGCTGGCGGCCTGGACATCCTCAACATCAACGGTGTCGAGATCCAGTCGCGTGCCTACATCGGCCGCTTCAACTTCAAGGGCCAGGACCAGCAGAAGATGGTCGGCTCGCTGTCCGGTGGTGAGCGTGGCCGCCTGCACATGGCCAAGACCCTGCTGCAGGGTGGCAACGTGCTGCTGCTCGACGAACCGTCCAACGACCTGGACATCGAAACCCTGCGTGCACTGGAAGATGCGTTGCTGGAGTTCCCGGGCAACACCTTCGTCATTTCGCATGACCGTTGGTTCCTGGATCGTATCGCCACGCACATCATTGCCTTCGAAGGCGATTCGCACGTCGAATTCTTCCAGGGCAACTACCGCGAATACGAGGACGACAAGAAGCGTCGCCTCGGCGACGATGCCGGTCCCAAGCGCCTGCGTTTCAAGGCGCTGAAGTAATACCCGACAGACGGCCGCCCAGTGCGGCCGTCTGCTTTTTGACGGTGCCCGCAGATCGCGCAACCGCCGTTTGAGCTCCTCTCCCGCCTGCGGGAGAGGGGTTGGGGTGAGGGCAAGCTCTATGCAGGAAATTAGCATCGCTTGCTTTAGTCAAAAAAAGCTTGAAGAGCTGGAAAACGGATGAAGCTCCCCCTCATCCGCCCCTTCGGGGCACCTTCTCCCGCATGCGGGAGAAGGAACAGCCAGCTCCTCCTGTTCGTCGGAATTCCCCCATGTCCCTGCTCGACCGAATCTTCAAACTGCAACAGCACGGCACCAGCGTCCGTACCGAGGTACTGGCCGGTATCACCACCTTCCTGACGATGTCCTACATCGTCTTCGTCAATCCAGAAATCCTCGGCACCACCGGCATGGATCCGGGCGCTGTGTTCGTGGCCACCTGTCTGGCAGCGGCTATCGGCTCGGCAGTGATGGCGCTGGCCGCCAACTACCCGGTCGGCATGGCCCCGGGCATGGGCTTGAATGCGTTCTTCGCCTTCACCGTGGTCGGTGCAGCTGGCCTGCCTTGGCAGCAGGCGCTGGCGGCGGTATTCATTTCCGGCATCGTGTTCTGGGTGTTGTCGCTCACTGGCATCCGCGCCTGGCTGGTGGCCGGTATTCCCGCCTCGTTGCGTTCGGCGATCGTCGCCGGCATTGGTCTGTTCCTGGCCATCATCGCGTTGCAGAAGTCGAACGTGATCGTTGCCAATGAAGACACCATGCTCACGCTCGGGCCCCTCAATACCGCTCCTCCGCTGCTGGCCCTGGCCGGCTTCCTGCTGATCGCCATTCTCGAAGCACGCAAGGTGCGCGGCGCCATCCTGATCGGCATCCTCGCCGTCACCGGCATTGGCTGGGCAATCGGCTCGGTGCAGTACCAAGGCATCGTGTCGTTGCCGCCGAGTCTGGCCCCGACCTTCCTGCAGCTGGACCTGCCCGGTCTGCTGCACCATGACGGCGGCGCGCCGCTGGCGGTGCTGCTGCAGGTGGTGCTGGTGTTCGTGCTGGTGGAAGTATTCGATGCCACCGGCACGCTGTACGGCGTGCTCGGCCGCGCTGGTCTGCTGAAGCTGGAAGACGGCAAGAAGCGCTTCAGCCGCGCATTGCTGGCCGACAGCAGCGCAATTGTCGCCGGCTCGCTGCTGGGCACCAGCTCCACCACCGCCTTTGCCGAAAGCGCCTCCGGCGTGCAGGTTGGCGGCCGCACCGGCCTGACCGCGTTGGTGGTTGCCGCGCTGTTCCTGGCTGCGCTGCTGTTCTCGCCGCTGGCGGCGATGGTGCCCTCCTATGCCACCGCACCGGCACTGCTGTTCGTCGCCGGGCTGATGCTGCGCGAGCTGGTCGAAGTTAAGTGGGACGACCTGACCGAATCGGTGCCCGCCGCGTTGTGCGCGCTGGCGATGCCGTTCACCTACTCCATCGCCAATGGCCTGGCGTTCGGCTTCATTGCCTATGCGGCGCTCAAGGCTGGTACCGGTCGCTGGCGCGAAGTGCACCCGGCGGTGTGGCTGGTGGCGGGGCTGTTTGTGCTGAGGTATGCGCTGGAGTGATTGCGTCCCCTGCTCAACGCTGGCGTGAGCGGGTCATCCAACCCGCATCACGACCAACGCAGCAGCCATGACCGCAGCCGAACTGATCAACGAGAACGCCGCCAACGACACAGCGGTTCTCCATAGCGTCGACCACACCGGTCGATTCCGGAAGAACTGCACCAACGAAACGGCGTTGTAAGCCATACCCAGCAGCGCTGCCATGACCTGTGAGTGCGGCAACCACCGATGCAGCAACACAAGAACCGACCAGATCACGAACACCTGTACGGTCAGCAGGGTGATCATCACCAGCCATTCGGGATAGTTCAACTGGCTGTAGCGACGGAACACCTGCCAGAACACCAGCGCTTCAATTGGCAACAACATCAATGTGAACGCGGCAAAATGGGAATCGACCCAAGTCGCCACTGAGTGCGATGCCGCCATCAACCGCAGCACCTCCGCCGGCACAGCCTGCCCGGCAGCCAACGCCTCAGAAACGCCAGTGTCCATCATAGTGCCGCCGGCAATCAGGCGATTCAACAACACCACGGCCGCCGCCATCATCGTGATCAGCAACAGCGGCTTGACCTGGTTCCCACGCCGCCCTTCGATGTAGTCACGCAGCAGCTTGCCCGGCTGCAGCATCAACTGCTTGAGCGAATACAGGATGCCCCGGTCCATATGCAGCACGCTGTGCTCCAGTTCATGGCCCAGGAAATGCCAGTCAATACGATGCACCGGCGTTGGCTGCCCACAGTTCGGGCAATACTTCTGCTCAGGACCGCCGGCTACGCGATCGCAATTGATACAGCTGGTGTCGACGTGCATCCCCATGCATCGCCCCCTTGATGGCAAGCCAGCATTCTAGAACGAGGCGGAGAATCTTCGCCATCGCCACTGGAAGCCCCCAACGCACAAAACACACCAACAGCGGCTTCGCCGCCCGCAAAGGCCCGCCAACGAGCATTCGCACCAAAGGCTGCGGGCGGAAATCCGCGGCAGCCGGCGCCAGCGCGATGTCGTCCTAGTTGTATTGAATGGTGAACGTCGCCGTGCCGTTGGCCTTACCGGGCGTCACCCTGCCCGCCCGGGTCTGGATGTAGCGCGCGCGCAACGGCAGGCTCATGGTGCTGGCACCGGCCACGCTGGCGCCAAGATCAATGTTCTCGGCAAACCGCACCGCTTTCTCGGCACTGCCATTGCGCTGCACCAGCTCGATCGCGATGCCACCAGCCGCACCTGCAGCAACAGTCAGCGGCAATACGCCCGGCAGGTTGGAACTGTCCTGGAGCGCGTCCAGCCGGATCCCAATCCGGCTTTGATACTGCGCGACATTGCTGCCCTGGCAATCCAGGCGGATATCAAAGTCGCGGTTGATCGCGCGCGTACCCACGCCGGTAAAGGTGCTGGCAGGTACCGATCCGAACTCGACCACGATATTGCGGCTGCCTGCCTGCACCGAACAGGTTGGGTTGACTACGGTAGTTCCAGAACCTTTGAAGGTCGAAATCAACACAGGGTTGCTGGCGCCGTCACCGTCATAGTAATAGGTGGTGAATCTGCCGCTGGGTGCGATCAAGCCTGACCCGGTGATCGCCGCGGTCTTGATCAACTCCACGCGGAATCGCCCTCCTGCCAGATCCACGGTACTGCTGCCGTTGAGCACCAGCGTATGCGGATAGTACGTCTGGATCTGCCCAGAGTCGCGATAGACGCGAATACCTATGCCGGCAACATCCGTCGCGTAGACATCCTTGAAGCCGGGCACCGGCATCTGCTGCCTTGCATTGTTGTAAATCCCAATGGCACTGCCACCATTCGTACACCGGGCCACACTGTTGCGCTGATCAATGCCGACCACCAACTCCTTGATAAGCCCACCTATCGGCAGACTAGGCAGGATCACCACCTGCCCCATGTCCATCTGCACATCCTGGGGCAGGAAAGCTGGCGAGGTAAGCGCACACCTGGCGTACGCGGGTGGCGCCATCCATGAACCCACGATCGCGCAGGCAGCAAAAAGGGGCTTGCGCCACAAGAAACCGATCAACGACATGTTGCCTCCATCTTGATGAACCCCACCGACGACGCATCGGTCACTGCAGGCAACTGATAGTCGATACCACATTGCTGATCTTCCGCCTCACCCCAGGCAAGCTGCAGATGGCCGTGCTCCAGCTCGCTGCGCATATACAGACGACCGGCCTGTCCAACCATGCCAACCAGCTGGCCGCCTGCATCCTTGGCTTGCGCGCCGAACGGCAGCACCGAGCCATCTGCGCCACGCACCTGGATCAACACCGCCCAGCCTTTGCGGGTATCAAAGCGGAGGAAGCTGATCGCACCAGCATACGGCGCCACCGATTGACTGCTGCTCTCCAGCTCCACCTCACGCGACATGTCCTGCGGGTCCAGCGTTACCGTGGTGAGCCGGTAAGGCGCTGCATACGGCACAACCGCGAAACCACGACCATCGATGCGTACGCCACTGGTGTTGGTCAAGCGCGCATCACGCGCACCATCGGCCTGCACCACCACCAAGGTGTCGCCGCGCTGAGGAGTCAGCGTCACCCCTCCAGCGTGGGCAACCAGGCTGCCGGTCGCGCCGGCGGAGAACTGACGGAAGTCGTTGGAGTGACCGTAGGAGGCATTCAACGCTGCATAGCGCCCCTGATAGCTGGCATTGGCCGCGGCACTACTACCGCCATCGCGGCTGTCCGATAACGTCACGCCGTAGCTGAAGCTGTTGTCCACGCCCGCACTGCCAGTGATGCCAAGGCGACTGCTGTCATAGCCACCTTGATCCCGCATGCCCAGGTCGGCGCTGACGGACAACGGCCCCGCCTTGCGCCCCAGCGGCATGCTGACGCTCAACAGATATTGCGTGTCCTTGTTGCCGAACAGCCCATCCTCGGTACGCAACGCCGAGAAACCGAAATTGAGTGACCGCCAGGCGTTGTTGTACCCCAACTGGTACTGCGTGCTGGCACCTGGAAGATCATAGAAATCACGCACCGCGCCAGTCAGATACAACGCTCCCCAGCGCTGCCCCAGTGGCTGGTTCAATGTCAGCTGGAACTGACTGCGCTGGCGTCCAGTTGGCAACGTTGCATAGCCCCGATCGATGGCGTCGCGTGCATACAAGGCGTCCTGCAACCCGTAGAAACCGCGCGTCGAGTACCGATAAGCAGCCAAGGTCAGATTGGTGCCGGTATCGCCGAACAAGGTGCTATAGCTCAACCGCAGGCTTGTGCCTTGGCGATTGCCGGCCCTTTGCAGCTGGGTACGTGCATGGGTGACATCGGCTGCGAACGCTCCCAGCGCCGTTGCCACACCCGCGCCGTACAACACCGACGTATAGCCTTCGCTCAGTGCGCTACCGGCATATAGCGTCAGCTGATTGCCCACACCCCGCTGATACGTCGCCTGCAACAACCACGGCTCGTCGAGCAGACGCTCGTTACGTACCTGCCCTGCAGTCAGCGCATAGCGCGACACACCTGGACGCAGCATCTGCGGCACCGAGCCGAATGGCACCTTGAACGCCCGCTGCCGTCCATCGGCCTCGATCACCGTGACCTCCAGATCACCGCCATAGCCAGTCGGGTAGAGATCCTCGATGACGAAATTGCCAGGCGATACGGTGGCCGAGTAGATCAACTGCTGGTTCTGGCGGATCTCCACCCGCGCATTGGTCTCAGCAATGCCACGTACCACCGGCGCGTAGCCGCGTAGCGAATCTGGCAGCATGCGGTCATCGCTGGCCAGACTGACACCGCGATAGCCGATCGAGTCGAACAACTCGCCGTTGCTGAAAGCCTCGCCGATGGTCAGCAGCCCGCGCACCTGCGGGAAGCCGCGTTGAGCGTAGGTTGCGATGCGCTGCCAATGGCTGCCATCGCCATCCGCCTCACTCCAGGTCAGATTTGCATCCTGCCGCAGCTGCCAACCTGCAACATTCAACCCCATGTTCAAACCAAGATAGGCATTGCGATTGCGGCTGCCACCAGGCAGGCGGATATCGCTATCCATCGCGTTGAAACTGTAGCCGATGAAAGCTGCATTGATGCCACGGTCCCATAACGATGGACTGACGTAGCCACGCGCCTCCCGACGCATGAAGGCCTGCGGGATACTCAAGTCGTAGCGCAGAGCGGCGCTGTCATAGCTGCCAAATGCGTTGACAATGCGCCGCTGTACCTGCACGCAATCAGCCGCATCGGCACCAGCGATCGCCTGCGGCCCGGCCTGCAGCAGCCCGATATCCACACCTAGTTCCTCCAACAGGGCGATGCCAAGACAGGCACCAACCACGCCTTCCGAATCGGCCTTGAACTGCAGATCGCGGCGCCCCTGCCAACTGCCGTTTACATAGATATCCACCCGGTAGGCGCCGGCCACCATCGGATTGCCACTGGTAAATGCCGATAGATCAATTCTCTGGCCTTGCCCGGACAGGAAATCGGAGTCGAACTGGGCCTGCGCGGGCGCGGCCGCCTTGCCAGCTGCACTTTGTGCCAGCAACACCTGCTCGCCGAGATTCGCCGTTGCAGCTGGCGTCGCAATCACCGTAAGTGGGCATAGCGTGCCGACCAACAGGCACAAACACGGCACAAGCGTCATCGGCCTGCGCACAGGAATAGTTTGGACTGGTGTTCCCCCTCTGCTCTCAATCACACTGATATTCCTTCAGGACGATTGCGCACGACTGCTTGTCAACGGCCACCTTGGCACCCGTGCCTCTGGTTCAACCGCCCGCGTCGACGCTGGCGGTATGTTCGGCCCGCCCGCCGTAATCATTGATGCTGACGAAGCGCACGCGTTCGACCTTGCCGCTGACGTCGAACTGCAGATCCTGCTGTGGGCCGATCATTTTCCCTTGCCGTTCCAGCACACGTTCCGCAGTGGTATCCAACGCATACACTTCTGCCAGGGTCACGTGATAAGGCGTCAGGTTGCTTACCCGCAGCTGCCCTTCCTGGTAGCGCCAGTGCAACGCCTGCGGCGCGTCGTTGGCGCTGCCCTTCAAGCCGCGCGGCCTGTAGAACAGCTTTATCCGCGAGCGAAATGCCACCTGCAGGTAGTTCTGTTCTTCTCCACCAGCCTGCGGCGAGGGCGGTACATCCAGCACATTGAGCCAGAACACCGATTCGCGGTCAGCAGGCAGCTCTGCCCCGGTAAACACCAGACGCAGCGCCTGGCTACGGCCTGGCTCGACACGGCTGATCGGTGGCGTCAGCATGAACGGAGCATCGCTGCTCTCGGCGGTCTGCGTCTGATCGCCACCATCCACCCAAGCCTGCACCAGTGATGGCGCGTCGCCAACGTTGTCCACCTGCACAGTCACCTCACGCGCCTGCGCCGGATAGATGACCCGTGTGCCGTTGACCACTACACCGGCCAGCAACGGCGTGGAAAACAGCAAACCGACGTAGAGCAGCGTTCTCGAAAGAATCCTGGTCACAGAGTGAACACCCGTAGGAAACACCGGCGGCCGACTCGGCAGCCAGCCGGTGATGCAAGCGTCGAGAGTCAGTTGTAGATGATCGTGTACTTCACGCTGCTGGTCACTTCACCCGGCGTCGAAGCACCGGTAGCGTAGTACTCAACGAAGTAGTTCAGATCCGCAGTACCGCCTGCGTTGACCGTCACCCACTGCGAGTTGGCCTGGGTGCTGCCGGCACCGGCAGTTACCACCGGTAGAAACAGATTATTGCTACCCAGCAGCTGCAGCTGCACCTGCGTGGCGGGGCTGGCAGCAGCAACATTGTTCAAGCGCCCGCTACCAAGATCGACAGTGGCGCCTGGCTCGAAGTAAGTAGCAACATTGCCGGGATTGCATTGCGAAAGATTGATTGAAAACGGCGTGCGGCCCGCCACCTGACCCGCTGCGGCGAGCGTACTGCTCGATACGGTTGGCAGGGTTACGGTGAAATCTTTGCCTTGCGGAGTGACGATGGTGCAGGTCTTGTCGGTCACCTCGCCATTGAAGGTGATTGTTCCATCGACGGCATTGGCAGCGAACGACGCAGCCGCCAACGCGAGAACTGAAAGAATTTTGATAGTACGCATTGCTTGTACCCAGCCCTGTAAAATTGAGATGCGGCGGAGGAAGCAAGGAAAATTGCGGACTCAAGCCCATCCTTGCGTTGCATCCGTGTAAAAGTCAGTCGCATTCGCACTGACCTTGATGCGCAAGTTAGCGACACAAAGCGTGACTTGCTCCACAAAATTTGTGATTTGGAACGCCCGCACTGAAGAGACAGTGACATCGTTCAGTCAGCGCATGTGTCGATGACAAATCGGGGTACAGATAACGCTGCGCAAAAGTAGCTTCTCAATCCACGCTGGATAAGCACTTTTATCCAGGTCGATAAGCATTGAATGCGAATGCAATATCAAGATTGATGCGGGTCACTATCAACGCGTGATGCGTCCGGGCAGAACGGTTATTTGCCCCTTATCGTCGACCGATGATTGGTGCTTACTGAAGTCCCTCAACGCGGAGAACCGCCATGACCCGATATTTCCTGCTGGGTGTGGCATTGCTTTCGCTCACCACACTGGCACACGCCAGTACCGGAACCGTCCGCTTCAGTGGTCGCATCGTTGATCCCGGCTGCAACACCATCCTTGCCGTAGCCCAGCAACAACTGCGTTTGGAACGCTGCCCGTTGGCAGCGCAGGGTGCAGAGGTAAGTGTGTCCGCCATGGAAATGGACAGTTCGGCTCACGGCAACAGTGTTCTAGCCACACATGCACTGACCAAGTCTGCAGCACATCCCGACGCACGGGTGTTCTCGCAGCAGTACCAAGTGGAAACACAGCGCCAGCCAACAACGGCGAGCAGCTACCTGATCGTCATCAACTACCCGTAATTCAATGAAGATCGCGGCTCGTCCCTGATTCAAACCAGGTCGCAGCGGCCGACAGTGATGCTCTCAACCAAGGGCATCACTGCTCCAGTTCAAACACCTGGCGCAGATACGAGAGATAGCCCGGATCGTCACACATGCTTTTGCCCGGCGAGTCACTGAGTTTGGCCACCGGCTGACCATTGCAGCGCACCATCTTGATGACGATGTTCAGCGGCGTCGGGCCCAGATCATTGGTCAGATGGGTGCCAACACCGAAGGCAACCTGGCAGCGGCCACGGAAGTGGTCATAGAGCTGCATCACTTTTTCGATGTTCAAGCCATCGCTGAAAACCAGCACCTTGCTGGTTGGGTCGACACGATTAGCCTTGAAGTGGGCGAGCATGCGGTCGCCCCACGCAACCGGGTCGCCGGAGTCGTGGCGCACACCATCGAACAGCTTGCAGAAATACATGTCGAAGTCGCGCAGGAAAGCCTCCAGCCCGACCACATCGGACAAGGCGATGCCAAGGTCGCCGCGGTACTCGCGCGCCCAGGACTCCAACGCCGCCACCTGCGAATCGCGCAGACGCGGCCCCAGCGCCTGGAAGGCCTGCAGATATTCATGGGCCATGGTGCCATGCGGGGTCATGCCGTACATGCGCGCGAAGTACACGTTACTGGTACCAACAAACTGCGGGCCCAGCGCATCACGCAGCATCGGCAACATGGTGCCGTGCCACTGCCGCGAATAGCGACGACGGCTGCCGTAATCGGCGATGCGGCAGTTCTCGAACCCGGCAGTGTCACGCAGCAACGCGGTCTTGGCCTGCAGGCGGCGCTCGCCCTCGGCGAAGTCAGCGATGGTGGTATTACGGAACCAGACCTCGTTGATGATCGCCAGCAGCGGCACTTCGAACATGATGGTGTGCAGCCACGGGCCGGTGATATCCAGCTCGATTTCGCCTGGCACTGTTTCCGATGCACGCAGGCTGATGTACTTGCGGTCCAGATGGAACAGGCCGAGGAAGTCGGCGAAGTCCGGTTTCACGAAGCGCAGCCCACGCATGTATTCCAGCTCGTCGGCGGTGAAGCGCAGGCTGCACAGATGATCGATCTCTGTGCTGATCTCGTCCATGTACGCAGCCAGATCAATCCCCGGCGTGCGGCATTTGAACCGGTACTGGACGATGGCGCCCGGGTACTGGTGCAGTACCGCCTGCATCATCGTGAATTTGTAGAGGTCGGTGTCGAGCAGGGATTGGATGATCATGCCCCGCATTATGCGCTGGCCGGCGGCTCGGATTCAGGCTGGCGCGGAGGCTTGTTCATGGTCTGTGGCGGGCGCAGGGATTGGGGCATGGCGTTTGCTCGAAGAGCACACCCCTGCCCAGCCCTCCCCTTGGCTGCACCAAAGGGAGGGTTGGTGAGGGGTGCTTTGAATGCCCCAACACCCCAAGATCCAAACTTATTTCAGTAACAACCGCGGCACCTGCAACGCGGCATGCGCCCAGATCGCACACCACACCCCTGCCCGCACCGGCAAGCTGCGCTGGCTGGCTTCGAACTTGCGAAAGTAACGCCAGAGCCCGCGATGCTTATGCCATTCCACGAAGAACGGCCGTGCGCGGCTGGACACGCCACGCACATGCAGTACCTTCAAGTCATTGGCAATCGCCACCACAGCACCGGCCTGGCGCGCGCGGCGGCACAAATCCAGATCCTCTGCATGCAGGCGGTAGCCCGCATCCCAGCCCTGCAGCCGGTCGAACAAACCACGCGGCATCAGCAACAGCGCGCCCGACAAGGCCTGCACCTGCTGCAACGCTGCGGAATGGTCCACCTGCACCGCCAGCCGCGAGCCCGCACCGGGGTTACGCAGCATCGCGGCGAAATCCGGGTCGCGGCGGCGTACCGCTGGATCGGCGACGCCGTGCTCGTCCACCTGCTCCACGCCGAGTAGGCAATCACCCAGTGGCCGGCCAAGGTCGCGCAACTGGGCCAGGGTCTGCGGTTCGACCATCAGATCCGGATTGACGAAGGCCAGCCACGGCGAATGGCACGCGTGCGCGCCCTGGTTATTGGCAGTTGCGAAGCCGGTATTGTCCGGGTTCGCAATGAAACGCACCCGCGCATCAGCCAGTGCATGGCGTTGTGCGATGGCCACCGAGCCGTCACGTGAGTCGTTGTCCACCACCCGGATCTCGGCCACATCCTCGGCCGCACGCAGCCGCTGCAGGCACTCGTCCAAGGTGCTCGCACTCTCGTAACTGACCACCACTACTGCAATTGAATCGCTCACACCGGCTCCGCGCCTGGAAGGAAACCACAGGCATCGAACAGATCGGGCTGGGCTTGCGTCATTATCGCCTGCTCGCAGAGCTGCTGCAGTTGCTGGCGATGCGCATGAAGCGGGTCGTTCATCAGGAACGCGGCCAGCCGCGCGGTCCACACCGGCCAGCGATTGGCCAGCACTTCCATGTCGCCTTCAGCCGGCCAGCCCTCGCTCTGGCGGCCGACGAAGGCGTTGTCGCACAGCACGTTGCGCCAGCCCAGCCCGCTCATGCGCAGGCTCAGGTCTACCAGCGCGGCATACCACGAGCCGTAGCTGTGGATATCCAGACCGCCAGCACGGCGGCGCGCACTGCCGCGTATCAGCACCGCGTGGGTAACCGCCGAGGGCAGCTCCGGCTGCAGCAGGGGCATTGCCGCCAAGGCCTGCGCCAATCGCGCCGGATCGGCCGGCACGGGATTGAGTTCACCGGCACGCGGCCACGACACCGCTTCGCCGGCATTGCTCCACGGCGTGGCGGTGGCGATGGAGGCATCGCGTGCCAGGCAGTCGCTGAGCTGCTGCAACCAACCCGCCATTGGCAAGGCATCGGGCGCCAGCACGGCCACGTCAGCATCGCCGCAGGCCTTCAGCATCTCATCCAGATGCGCTGCCTCGCCAATCGGGCGCGGACGGCGTGTGTATTCGGCTTGCAGATGGGTGCTGGCAAGCCAATGTTCGATCACCACCTGTCCGCGCGGACCACTCTGGCCATCATCGGCCAGCCACACCGGCGTTCCTGCCGGTGTGTGTTTTTCCAATGCAGCCAGACAGGCATCAAGCGCTGCGTCATCCACGCCAACCGGTAGCAGAATGACCGGCAGCGGCATGCTCAGCGCCCCTTAGGTGCGTTGATCGGATCCAGCGCACGGAACTTGCTGCCGTACTCGTCAGTGAGATTGCGCGCTTCCTGCGGGTTGCGGACGATGGTCGGGGTCAGCAGCACGATCACTTCGCTGCGGCGGCTGCTTTGCGTCTTGCGGCCGAACAGGCCACCGATCACCGGCAGTCGGCTCAACCCGGGCAGACCGGATGAGCCCTTGGTGGCGCTGTCTTCAATCAAGCCGGCCAGCATCACCGTGTCACCGGCATTGACCGCCGCCTCGGTCTTCATGCGGCGGGTATTGATGCGTACGTTGCCGTTGTCATCGGGCTCACCTTCCGGTGAACTGACCTCCTGCACGATGTCGAGGAACACCATGCCGTCACGGGTGACGCGCGGGCGCACCTTGAGAATGGTGCCGGTTTCCAGGTACTGCACCTGCGCGTACTGGTTGTCGCTGATGCCCGACACCGACACCGAGTACACAGGAATCTTGCTACCCACGTTCAAGGTGGCCACGGCGTTGTTGCGCACGAACAACGACGGTGTCTGCAGCAGGCGCACATCGGTGACCTGGTCCAGCGCGGTGATCACCGCAGCAGCATTTTTACCGAGGAAGGTCCAGCTCAGGCCACCGCCACCTTTACCGTCACCGGGAATCAGCGAGCCGGCGATATCGCCCCAGATGCCACGCCCCAATGCCGATGGCAGCCCGGCGCCGCCCTTGTCGACGGCGGCGTTGACCGCCTGCTCGAAGTACCAGTTGACGCCATAGCTCAGGTCACCGCTCAAGGCGACCTCGGCAACCTGCGCCTCGATATGCACCTGCATCGGCATCACGTCGAGCTTTTCCACCACCTCGCGGATCGACCGCCATGCCTGCGGTGTACTGCGCACCAGCAAGGTATTGGTTTCCTCCACGGCGGAAACTCCAACGCGGTCGCCTTCAACTTCCAAAGTAACGCTGCCATTGCCGGAGCTGCGCTGCGGCAAGGCCATGCCCTCGCCCATGCCGTTGTTGCTGCCGCTACCGCCGCCCATGCCATCGCTTTTGCCGAACGAACCGCCCCCATCGCCGAGGTTGTCGTCGGCGTTGGCCGAAGGATCGACGGTGCCCCCGCCTTGCAGGTTGATCGCACTGGCACCTGGCGCCAGCGAAGTTGCACCACCCTGCCCGCCGCGCGAGCCACTACCAGCGCCAAACACCTCGGCCAGACGTTCAGCCAGGTCCTTGGCCTTGATGTACTTCAACTCATGCGAAAACAGCCGCGAACCGCCACCGGCACTGTCGATGCGGTCCAGCCATTGCTGGATCTGGTCCAGATAACGCGCCTGCGGAGTGATCACCAGCACTGCGTTGGCGTTGTCCAGCGGCATGAAACGGAACATGCCGGCGCTGGGTGTCTTGCTGGCTTCGCCAAACACCTTCTCAAGATCATTGGCGACCTGCGAGGCACGCCCGGACTGGATAGGGAACACGCCTACCGACATGCCCGACAGCCAATCCACGTCGAAGATCTCGACCGTGCGCAGATAGTTTTCCAACTCGGTGCGGGTGCCACCCAAGGTGATCACATTGCGCGAGCCATCGACGCCGACGATGGCGTTGGGGCGCGCATAAGGTTCCAGCACCTTCTTCATCTCGCTTGCAGAGATGTATTGCAGCGGCACCACCCGCACTTCGTAACCGCGCGCTGCCGAGGCCGGTGCAGTACTCGGCGCGACCGTGCCTGCCAGCGTCTGGTCAGCCGGCACCACGTTGTAGCGGCCACCGCTGTAGATCAGGCGTGCGTTGTTCCAGCCCAGCACCATCTCCAGCAGGTTCAGCGCCTGCGCCGGTGATACCGGCTTGGGCGTGGCCAGGGTTACCGTGCCCTGCACGGTCGGGGCGATGACGTAGTTCTGGCCGAGCATGTCACCAAGGATGGCCTTGGTGACCGCCTGCACCGACTCGCCTTCAAAGTTGAACACTGCAGTGCCATTGCCAGCAGCGCTCAAGGCAGGCGCTGGTGCCGAAGCAGCCGCGCGGTTGATCACCGTGCCATTGCCGCGGCGGATCACCGCCCGACCCTGGTTGTCGTCGGGCTTGGGCGCTTCTTCGATACTCAACGGATTGGTACTGGCCGCCTCGCCGGGGGCCGGCGTGCGTGTGTCCGGCGCAGCATTGCGACGGATATCCGGCGACGGCGTGGTGACGCAGCCGCTCAAGGCACCGATCAGCAGACTGGCTGCAACTATGCGTGATGTCATACGCTCACTCTACGGGTTCTGGCTGCCGGGGCTGCCGTTCTGATTCTGTTGTGCCTGCCTGCGGCGGGCCTGGATGCGTTCACGGATCGCCTTGATCTGGTCCGCCGACGGCGTAACCGCTTCGGCTGAGGGCGGCACTGAGGGCGCGGTAGTGGGCACGGCAGTCGGCTGCGAACTGCCAGGTACAGGCGCTACGCCGCCTTCCCCCTGCGGTTTTGGCCCGCCACTGAATACCTGCAGCTCCAGATTCAGCGTACCCGCTGGCCCGCTGACCACAGCGCTACGTGGCTGCAGCGACAGCAGCTGCCAACCGTCCTGCACCTCACCGCCCAGACGCAGGCGCAGCGACTTGCCTTGCTCGGTGGTCAAGGTGGCCATGTCCAGACCTGGCGTCATCAACACGCCGGTCAAGCGCACACTGGCTGCTGCCGGTTCGCCAGCTTCGCCGATGAAAAACGGGTGCGGGCGACGATCGCTGGCAAACAGCGGCCGGTTCAATGCCTCGCCATTGTCGGCAACTGCCAGCTGCGCAGCCTGCGGCACTGCTGGCAAGACCGGCACTTCCAACGCGGCATTGCTGGCGCCAATCCGGCTGCCCAGGCCAAACAGGCACGCGGCCCAGACCAATAGTGCCCAGCCCGCGAATGCGCCCAGCAACCAGGTGCGCAGGCCCGCTACGTCATTGCGCATTGGCAACCTCCGTGGCCGCCGCGACCACGCCTGGCCGCAGGTAACCGCTGAGCTCGAAACTCACATCAAGGCCACCACCGCCTTCGCCCATGCCTGCGGACAGGATGTCGAGCCGGTCCACGCGCAATTGCGGTGTTCCGGTCTCCAATGTCTGCAACACGCTCATCCATTCGTTCATGCCGCAACGCAGCCGCGCCTGCACCGCCACCCGCGGGAAGCGGCCAGTGCTGTCGGCCGGCAATGGCGAGCGATCACTGATCGCACAGCTACGCTGGTCCGGGCTGGCCAGGCGTGCGGCCTCCTCCAGTCGTTGTACCAGCTTGGAGGTAGCCAGCTCGGCCGAGTTTTCGGCCATGAAGCCCGGTTGATCGGCCAGCGTCTGCTGCGCCTGCTGCAGCCGCTGCGCGACCTGCGGGGCCTGCCGCAACTGCATGCCGATGCGCTGCTGGCGCTCCTGCAAAGCCGCTATTTCTGCTTCCACCGCCAGCATCGGCCGGGTCCACAAGGGCTGCACCAGCAGCAGGTAGATCACGCCCAATATGGCCAGCAACAGTGCGAGGGCCAACCAGCGGTCACGGCGCGCGGGGTGCGGTGCCATCGGCAGCCTCCTGGTTGGGGCCGCGCAGTTCTGCGGTCAAGGTGAAACGTTCACGCGCGGCACCTTGGCCAGCCTGCAGCACGCCGGTCAATGACGGCGTCTTCCACAGCTTGGAACCCTCCAGCTTGGAGACCAGCGAGGAGGCACTGCTGCTCATGCCGATCAACTGCATGCGCCCGCCTTCGATCGACAGTTTTTCCAACGAGGTGTCATCGCCCAGCCGCTGACTGAGCTCGTTGATGATTTCGGTGGCAGAAGCCTGCTGGGCACGCTGTGCAGTAAAGAACTGCTGACCATCGACCAGATCCTGCAATTGCTGGCGCTGCGCGGCCACCGCACGTGCGCGCACTGCGGCGGCCTCCACCTGCGTCGACAGTTGCGCGGCAGCGGTACGGCGGTTGTCCAGCAACTGCCAGGCAGCCAGCACCAGCATCACCAGGCCTGCGATCAACAGCAGGCGGTTGAGTCGGCGCATCGGATCATGTCGTTGCCGACGCATCGCCAGCGGCAACAGGTTCACACCCAAGGGCAGACCTTCAGCGTCGACCGCATCCACACCGTCAAGCTGCTGCTGCCATGCCTCGCCCGGGCCCAGCAAGGCGTCCACCAGAGGCCGCGGCGCGACCACCAGTTCGGTATCCAATTGACCGTCATCGCGGCGCTGCAACACGCGCACGTCGTAATACACCTGCGCAGTGCTGAAGGGGGTTTGCCGGTCAATCTCGAAACCCAGTACTTCGCGCAGGCGCGCCTCGGCTGCGGCCGGCATGCGCAGGGGCTTGCGCAGTACTGCGCTGGCCGACAACAGCCCGAAACGCGGCAGACCCGTAACGCGCGGAGGCAAGGCCGTGTCCACAGCATTGGGCGTCGAGCCGCCAGGCAGCGTCTGCAGCAACTGCCGCTGGCCGCTCTGCAACAGCGACACGGTCAGCTGCCCGTCGACAACCTCCAGCAGCAAGCGTGCATCGGACACGCCGAGCAGGGCCCGCCAACGTGACGGCAGCCACGACAGCAACGCCTGTGTCCACCACGCCCAGAAGCCACTGGCACCCGGCAAGATGCGAGCACTTGCCTGCCCCAGTCGTTCACGCAACCCCGTCATCTAGACATTGCTCCCTGCTCCCACTGCAGCACCGTATACGGCGCACCGGCCATAGCACCGGGATTAAGACGGATCACGGCGCGGGTCACCGCTTGCCGCTCGGCTACCAGCTGCGCCCTGCTTTCCACACTATAAGTGCCGCTGTCGCCTCCCATGGGTGAAGTTTCGCCCATCCCCGCACCGCCGTCTGCTCGCTCACGCTGGGCGATGATCAGCGCCGCATCCATCCCCATCGCAGTCAGCACCGGCGCCGCCGCGAAGCGTGGACTGGGCCGGCCACTACCGTACACCGTCACCAGCGGTGCCAGCTGTGCATAAAGTGCTGGCTCCATGCCGAGCACACGCTGCAGCTCGCTGATGCTGTCGAACGGCGCATTTTTGGCGCCGTAAGGCAGGCCAGCAGCCTGATAGTCCGCGGTTTCCGCGCCGCCGGAGACCTGCAGCAGCGAATCGCCGTCACGCCAATCGACGATAGCGCCGGCCAGCCGCGCGGCTTTGTCCGGCGCCACTCCGAGCGCACGCAGCAGGCCTTGCAGCAGGTTCAGATCGGCCTTGTTCAGATCGACCTTACCGGTCTCATCAACGATACGCAGCTCTACCGCATGGCCATCAAATTGCCAACGGTAAAGGCGCCCATCGGCGTGCCAGCTGGGCTGGGTGGGTGTAGCGCGCATCCGCGACAACGCGTAATCGATCCCGGCATGGGCGACCTGCTCGCCTCCGGCAAGGTCGCCGGTCACCCGCCCCTGCAGGTGTTCGACCCGCGCAGTCAGCGCAAACGCCGCAATGACGGTGGTCAACAACGCCACCACCCACAGCACCAACACCAAGGCCGCACCGCGCATCTTCATCGCCAGCTCCCGGCGACGCCGTGCTGCGGCAATGCGACAACCAGTGGCGGCCACGCTGGGCTGCCTGCAGGGGTGATCTCGATGGAGACCAAGGCCGGCATGCGTCCAGGCAAGTCCCAGCTGTCTTGCCAGCGGCCCATTGCGCCGGTATTCGGATCGGTGCCGCGATAGCGCAGCTTCACCTGCTTGAGATCGCCAGCCAGCAGCTCGCTGCCACGTGGCGGATTTTCCTCCAGCAGCTCACCGTTCTGCAGCAGGGTCAGGCTGATCCTCAGCTCCTGCTTGCCACCGTTGCCGCTGACCTCAAGCGTGTGCAGATAGGGGCCACCGCGGCCTAGATAATTTGGCACATTGGCGACAAACCGCAGTTGCTGCGGCGTACCGGTAAACACTTTGGCATTGCCGCTCAGCGCATCGCGCTGCATTGGCAACGGCATCGCCGAGACCAGCCGCCTGCGCAGAAACCCCTCGACCCCGCGCATGCGTTCATTGCCACTGGCAATCGCCTCACCACGGCTGCTGATGGCCAGCGTCGAACGCACCGCAGCGAATGCCAACGCCATGCCGGCAGCGAGCAGTACGGTAGCCAGCAGCACCTCGATCAAGGTGAAGCCGCGCACACCGCCTGGACGTGATCGACCCAGTGAACGCTTCATGGCGGCGCCTCCAGCGGCGCATTGCCACGCAGCCGCAACGTGCGCCAACGCAGTTGTTCCTGCGCACTGTCGCCCCACCGTACCTGCAGGTCCAGCAACCATAGCCTCGCCTGTTGCTGGCGTGGCTCCACATACGGTGAGACCTGCAGACTCCAGTGATAGCGGCCCTGCTCCCATTCGCCCTGCTGGCTGCCTGCGCTCAATGGCGCCTCTACGCCTGCCAGTGCAAGCAAGGACTGCGCATGCAGCGCGGCACGGCCATAGCCGTCAGCCATGCTGACCTGACGCGCCGCACCAGACAGACTGCCCAACAACAGCGTCATCGCCAAGGCCAGCAAGGCGAAGGCGACGATCACTTCAATCAGCGAATAACCGCGTTGGCGCTTCATCCAGCGCCCTCTCTCAGCGGACCGGCTTTGACCTCGCCCGTAATCCACGCCACATCAATACGCCATACCGCATCGCCCGCACGCAGTTCGATGCGGCCGCCGCTGGAGGCGCCATCCTCAAAGAAACGTACGACGCCTTCGTCCCGGCGTGCCTGCAATTGGCCGGCGCCGGTGAAGCTCACCGTCAGTGCCTTCGGCAGCTCGCCATGATGGCCATCCGCGCCCTGCCAGCGCCGGGTGCCCGGGTTGATCTGCAATTGCTGGACGACGCCGGTGCTGATCGCGCGGGTGCGGGTGTAACGCAATTCGGCTGCCAAGGCCTTGCCGGCCGAGCGTAGGCGCATGCCATCCATGCCGCCGCTCATCGCCATTGCCGCCATCAAGGCCAGCGCAGCCACCAGCGCCAGCACCAGCACCATCTCCAGCAGCGACATGCCGCGCATTGCGCCGCGCCGCGCGGGTACGGCACGCACGGCGGCAAACGGAAGCGGAATACGCGGCGCGACCATCACAGCTTATTCGTAGCGGATATCGGCGTTATAGCTTTCGCCGCCGGGCTGACCGTCGGCGCCCAGGCTGATCAGATCAAACGGACGTCCCTCGCCCGGCACCCGGTACTGCACGGGATTACCCCATGGGTCATTGAACTCGGCCGGTTTGGAATACGGGCCCAGCCAGCCAGCCACACCGGCGGGCTGAGTCGACAGATCCTCCAGTTTGCTTGGCAAACGGCCGGTGTCGAGTTTGTAGTTCTCCACCTTGCTCGCCAGAGTCTGGATCTGGGTCTTGCCGAGATTGGCCTTGCCACGATCGGCGCCGCCCAGCACGCGACTGCCGACCAGGGTCAGCACCGCACCAATCAGCACGATGACGATGATGATTTCCAACAGGCTCATGCCGGCCTGGCGTGCGCGTGACATCGGTTGTTTCAGGGCTCGCCTCATTTCTTCATCCTTTCGCGAAAAACAGGGGTTAGCCGATGGCGTTGGTCAGGTCATACAGCGGCACCAGCACCGCGATGATGACCATGCCCACCACCGACGCCAACAACAAGGTGATCACCGGCACCAGCGCCGCCAACATGCGGTCGATGGCGCGGGCAGTCTCCTGCTCAAACGTATCGGCAGTCTTGAGCAGCATGCTTTCCAGCGTGCCGGACTCTTCGCCGACCTGGATCATCTGCAGGGCCAGGCGCGGAAAGCGCCCGTTGCGCCCCAGCGACGAAGCCAGCCCAGCACCGTTCTTCACTGCCTCGGCGGCTTCACTCACATCAGCGACCAGGGCGCGGTTGCCGAGCACGTTGCGGGCAATGCCCAGCCCAGCCAACAGCGGCACGCCGTTGCGCAGCAAGGTGCCAAGCGTGCGCGCAAGCCGTGCGCTCTCCAGTTTGGCAACCAGTCCGCCAATCATCTGCCGCTTCAACAACCAGGTATCAAAGCCCAGACGGAATACCGGGTCACGCCGCTTGCGTTCCACCCACAGCAGCAACAGCGCCGGCACCACGATGAAAACCAGCCAGCCTTTACGCACCAGCAGGCCGACTTCCAGCACAACTTGGGTGAACCACGGCAGGGTCACATCGAGGCTTTGGTACATCAGCGAAAACTGCGGCACCACATAGCCAAGCAGGAACAACAGGGCCAGACCTACCACCACCAGCAGGATCGCCGGATAGATCAGGGCGTTGATGACACGCCCCTTCAATTCCTGGCTGCGCTCCAGATAATCGGCCAGGCGCTGCAGGGTTTCGTGCAGGCTGCCGCCAGCCTCGCCCGCGCGCACCATGTTCACGTATAGCCGCGAGAACAGGCCGTGCTGCCGCTCCAGTGCTTGCGACAGTGGTGCGCCGCCGCGCACGCTGTCGCGGATGTCGGCAATCACCCGTTGCGAGCGCTGGTCTTCCGGTGTTTCCATCAGGATCGACAAGGCCCGGTCCAAGGGCTGCCCGGCGCTCAACAGCGTTGCCAGCTGCTGGGTGAACTGCACCAGCGTGGCGCCAGCAAACGGACGTTGCCGCCATTGTTTCCAACCGCCGCCCTCGAATGCAGAGCCGGTTGCCGGCTTGGCTTCCACCGGCAGATGGCCCTGCTCCTGCAGGCGCGCGATCACCTCGCCTTCGCTGGCCGCATCCATCTGCCCTTCGAGCAGGTCGCCACGGGCATCCAGTGCCTTGTAACGGTAACGCGGCATCAGTAGCGCAGCTCCTGGTAAACGCTATGGCTCATGCGTCCTCCGTCACCCGCAGCACTTCTTCCAGCGTGGTCTCACCGCGCAGGGCCTTGCCGATGCCGTCTTCGTACATGGTACGCATGCCAGCCTTGCGCGCGAGCTGCTCGATCTCGCCCATGCCGGCCTTGCGCATCACTGCGTTGCGCAAGGCATCGTCCATCACCAGGAACTCGACGATGGTGGTGCGGCCCAGGTAACCGGTCGGTGCCAGTGCCGATGGCTGTGCGCGGTATAGATGGATATCGCCCTGCAACTGGAAGCGGCGCAGGCCGAAGCGCTCCACTTCCTCGTCAGATGCACGGTAGCGCTGCGCATGGGTCGGCTCCAACCTGCGCACCAGACGCTGGGCGAGGATGCCGTTGATGGTGGAAGTGAGCAGGTAGTCCTCCACGCCCATGTCCAGCAGACGGGTGATGCCGCCGGCGGCGTTGTTGGTATGCAGGGTGGACAGCACCAGATGGCCGGTCAGTGCGGACTGGATGGCGATGCGTGCGGTTTCCAGATCGCGCATTTCGCCGATCATGATGATGTCCGGGTCCTGGCGCACGATGCTACGCAGGGCGTTGGCAAAATCCAGCCCGATCTGCGGCTTGGCCTGGATCTGATTGATGCCTTCCAGCTGATACTCCACCGGGTCTTCGACGGTGATGATCTTGACCTTGTCGGTATTGAGCTGGTTCAACGCGGTGTACAGCGTGGTGGTCTTGCCCGAGCCGGTTGGGCCGGTGACCAGCAGGATGCCGTGCGGTTGCTCCAACACCTTGCGGAACTGCGGGAGGAAGTCCTCGCTGAAGCCCAGTCGCTGGAAATCAAACACCACCGCTTCGCGGTCGAGCAGACGCATCACCACGCTTTCGCCGTGCGCGGTTGGCATGGTGCTCACGCGCAGGTCCAGCTCCTTGCCCTGTACGCGCAGCATGATGCGACCATCCTGCGGCAGGCGGCGCTCGGCGATATTCAGCTTGGCCATGATCTTGATACGGCTGATCACTGCCGCGGTGAGATTGACTGGTGGGCTTTCGCCATCGACCAGTACGCCATCAACCCGATAACGCACCTTCAAGCGGTTCTCGAACGGCTCGACGTGGATGTCCGATGCGCGCAGTTCCACCGCACGCTGGATCAACAGATTGACCAAGCGGATGACCGGCGCTTCGGAGGCCAGGTCGCGCAGGTGCTCGATGTCGTCCAGCGGCGCAAGCTCGCCATCGGTGGTTTCCAGAATGGTGCCCATCGCGGTACGTCCCTGTCCGTACCAGCGCTCGATCAACTCATCCACTTCACTGCGCACGCCGACTACGGGTGCAACTTCGCAACCGGTAGCCAAGCCGATCGCATCGATTGCGTAGCGGTCCTGTGGATCGGCCATCCACAACAGGATACGGCCACGCTGCTCGCCCAGCGGCAGCACCAGGAACTGTTTGAGGAAACGCAGCGGCACCGGCTCGGCATCTTCCACCAATTCCGGGGGGTGTTCTGGCAGCTCGCGGGCGGCCAGCAGTCGCAGCCCCAATACCTTGGCACAGACTTCAGCATGGTCGCGCTCGGACACCAGCCCCAGCCGCGCCAGCAATACCAGCAGGTCGCCGCCGGATTCACGCTGCAGCTGGCGGGCACGCTGCAGGTCAGCCTCTTTCAACCGGCCTTGCGCCAGCAATTCGGTGACGATGCGGTCGGCAGGCGATGGCGCAAGTTGGGCGTCGTGGGCTACCGCGTTCACGCAATCCTCCTGGGTTGGCCGAACTTTAGCAGTTCATACCCGCAGGTCGTGCACATGAATCCGCATTCCACGCAAAAAGAACCCCGGCAATGCCGGGGTTCCAAGCTGACGCAAACGTCAGAATTACTGGCGGGCAACCAGACTCACGCCACTGTAGGAGCTCGCCCCCACCAGGGTGACGTAATAGGTCCCGGCCTGCGGCGCGTTGAAGCGCACCGTTTCGCTGTTACCAGCACGGGTCGATTTGGCGTCGAATGCGGTGCTGCTCGCCACCGCGTCGTAGCGGACATACACCGACACATCGCCGCTGCCGCCGTAGGTCATGAAGCTCAGCACCTTGCCGGCCTCGGCCTGGAAGCTGTAAACCGCCTCACTGCCGCTGCTGCCGGCAAGACCTGTCACGGCGACCTTGTTGACCAAAGGTGTCGCGTCCGGACCGCATTGCTCCACGTTGGGATCACATGGCGGCGTGGTCGCCTTTACCAATGCGGCGTTGATGTTGAGGATGCCGGCGCCGATCGGGGTACTGGCTGGGATCGCCACTGGGAACGGCGTGGCGGTCGTCTTCAGCAGGTCACGCATCTGGTTCAGGGTCAACGGCGTGTCCACCACGCTCTGCACCATCGCCACAGCAGCGGCCACATGCGGCGATGCCATCGAGGTGCCGCCCATGCCGCCAAGAATCCAGTTGCTCGGCTCCGGCCCTTTCTCTCCGCCGTTCATCACCTGCCAGATATAGCCGTTCGGGTTGCCGTCGACCGAGCCGCCGCCGCCCGGCGCCGACAGATCCACGCGTGCACCGTAGTTGGAGTAGTAGGCACGAGCACCAGTAATACCGGTGGCGCCGACGCTGATCACGTTGTTGCAGGAAGACATGGTGTAGCTGGCAGCGTTGGCATTGTCGTTGCCCGCCGCAACCACCACGATGGCACCCTTGCTGTTGGCAAGATCGATGGCTTCCTGGTACTCGGTCGGGCATGTAGCGGGCGATACACTGCCCAGGCTCATGTTGATGACTTCGGCAGGATTGGTGTTGAGCGGCAGCCCCGGCACCTCGCCGCCTGCGGCCCAGACAATGCCGTCGGCGATATCACTGCCGAAGCCGCCGCAGGAACCCAGCACGCGTATCGGCATCACTTTGGCTTTGTAGGCGAGGCCGGCCAGACCACGGCCGTTGTTGGTCTCCTGGGCGACGGTACCGGAGACGTGACTGCCGTGCCAGGAACTGACATCGGCCGCATGTGAGCCGCCGGTCGCCCAGCCGGTGCAGTAGTTGGCTTCCACCCAGTCGCCGATATCCCAACCACCCGCTACACGCCCGTCGCTGTCGCGGCGCGAGACACGCTTGTCGCTGATCATGTCGTAGCCGGGAATGACGTTGTTCTGCAGGTCCGGATTGCCCTGGGTGATGCCGGTATCGATCACCGCCACCACCACGCCTTCGCCCTGCGACAGATCCCAGGCCTGCGGCGCTCGCACACCGGTGCTGGGATTGAAGAAATTCCACTGGTACTGGGCGTAGTTGGGGTCAGTCGGAACCATTGCCGGCGCGACATCCACCATGCGCTGGTACATGCGATCGATGTCGGCACGTTCAACGGCTGGATTGGCCTTGAGCTCACGGACGAAGTTCGCCGCTTCCTGTGCATTGAGGGCGCGCGAGGTCTTGACCACGCTCCACCCCGGCGCACCCATGCGGCGCAGCAGCGCGGCTTGGACCGCGGGCTGGGCCGCAGCACGCGAGGTCTTGGCCACGGCACGATCCAGGCCGGCGCGCGATGCCGCTGCGCCAAGGCCACGGTTGAGCGTCGCCGCATCACGCAATTCGCTGCTGCCGGCGCGGTACTTCACCACGAACCGATAGCCACCGCTGCTGTCCACCGTGGACGAACTCAAGCCTATTGTCTTCGCAGGTCCAATTCCGGCAGCAGATGCGGCAGGCACGCCGATCGAAGCCATCAGTACGGCACCGGCAATCGCCAAACCAAGCTGGGTCTTCTTCTTCATGTCGGATCTCTCGTCTTGATAGAACAGGGATGGAACTCAACGCTGCATCGCTTTGCCGTCCTGGCCCGCAACAGCCGCACTGCGGGGGCAGCACCGCTCCTGGCGATGAACCTGGAAGCCCCCGCCGCAGCAGGCGGGGGCAAGACCAAACCGCTTACCAGCCGAAGCCGGCACCAACACCCACCGAGCTGTCGTCACTGGTGAAGGCACCACCAAAGGTGACGGTGGCGCGATCACTGATGGCACGCTGGTAGCCCACGGACAGTGCCGATTCGCCGCCCTGGTAGCCGACACCGACACCGACCCGGTTCTGCGTGCGCACGCCCGCAGCACTGGTAGCCATGTTCAACATGGCCGCGCTCATCGCGCCTTGACGATCCAGACGACGGTCGACGTGGCGCAAGCGCTTGTCGATATCGCCACGGAAGATGTCGAAGCTGTCGGCCATGCTGCTGAACTTGGTGTCGGTATAGGTATTGGCGGCGGTGATGCCGCTATCCAGCTGCGCCTTGTTGACCGCATCGGTCGCCTGCGTGCCAGCGGCAACGTTGGTGACCTGTCGCTCATGGCCGCCGCTACCGACCGACACCGTGTTGGCACGATCAGCAATCGACCCTTGCCCCAAGGCAACGGCACCGGTTGCAGTGACGCTGGAGCCCTGGCCAATCGCCGTACCCGAGGCAACACTTACGGTAGCTCCTTCGCCCATCGCCACCGCGTTGGTGGCCGCCGCAGCGATGTTGGTATTGGCACCTACCGCGGTGCTGCCGTCGGCATTGACCCGTGAGTTGCTGCCTATCGCGGTGTCGTTCGGGCCATGTGCATAGCTGTTATTGCCGATGGCACTACCCGCGACGTTGTTGGCCTTGGCCTGTTCGCCCAACGCTACGCCACTGCTACCAGCCGGTGTAGCGGTCTCTCCGCGCGGACCATTGCCATTGCCATTGCCATTGCCATTGCCGTTGCCATTTCCATGGCCGTTTCCGTTTCCGTTTCCATTGCCGTGCCCGTTCCCATTGCTGGCGATACGGTTATTGAGGGAAGTAACCTGGCCATCAAGCGCCGACAACGCTGCACCCACGTTGTTGTAGCTGGCCCCCTGGATGACATAGGTCGGGGCTACAAACATGCCCTGCATACCCACTCCGGCACCGCCACCTAAGAAGCTGGCCATATTGCCCAGCGACTGGAACAGCTGCCCGCCGTTAATGGCCTGCATGCTGCCAGCGGCGATGGCACCGGCTGCCACGTTATCCAGCGTGGTTCCCTGGACTCCTGCAAGGGTCAGCTTGTCGCGGCTGGCATCGTCGTAGGTCACCGCATTGGCAGTTACGCCTTCGATGGTGCCGATGCGCCCATCAATGTCGGTAACGCGGGTTTCCACCGCACCGACGCGCTGGTTGGTGACATGCAGTTGGCCGCCGGTCACCGCATCGCTGCTGCCTTCGGCGATACGCCCAGCACCGACATTGACGATGCGACGGGTTGCCGGTCCATTGGTCCCGTTGCCACCGCCCACCGACACCACATTGGCTTCCACCGCACGCGAGCCTGCGCCCAATGCCACCGAGTTGGCACCAGAGACGCCGGCACCTGCACCGATAGCAACGCTGTTGACACCGTTGCTGGCAAACGCGCCGTAACCGATGGCGACGCCGTTGACTGCGGTGATCGAGGTCTGCCGGCCGAGTGCGGTGCTGTTGCTGGCCTTCGCTGCGGCATCCGCACCCACCGCCGTTGCCCCATTCGCACTGGCGGTGCTGGAAGCGCCCAGCGCGGTACTGCGCTCGGCACTGGCAAGTGCAGCCGAGCCCGAAGCGACCGCATTGGTACCACTGGCGGTAGCTACGCCATCGCCGGTCGCGCGGAAGTACTTGTTGGTTTCCCCGGCAACGCCTGCCACGGCATCCAGCTGCGACTTGTTGACCGCGTCGGTTGCCTCGGTACCAGCAGCGACGTTGGTGATCTGACGCTCTGCGCCTACATCGCCAATCGACACCGCGTTATCACGACTGGCCACCGAACCGGCACCCAAGGCCACCGCGTTCTCACCACTGGCCTCACTGCCCATGCCAATTGCGGTGGTGCGTTGGCCAACTGCCCAGGCATTGGCACCGACTGCAGTTGCGTCGTCGCCAAACGCCCAGCTGCCGCTGCCAATGGCTACCGCATTGGTCGCGCCGATGCCGAAGAAGCCAAAGCCGGTCTCGGCACCATCACCAATCGCCAGACTACCCTCGCCAAGAGCTGAGGCATTGCGACCGACCGCAACGTTGCCGTCTTCATACGCGGCTGCGTTGTAGCCGACCGCGGTGGTGCCCGCACCTTCGGCATAACTCTGCGAGCCGGTAGCGGTGCTGTAGTTGCCCAGTGCATTGGCCACCGCACCGCTGGCGGTGGACTGATCGCCCTTGGCATAGGCACCAACACCGGTTGCCGTTGCCGCAAAGCCTTCGGCATTGGCACTGGCGCCGAGTGCGGTACCGCCAACACCCGCGCTGGTGGCACCGGTCTGCACCGGCTCACCACCCACGTTGATCAACGGATCACCATTCGCATCCACCGCATTGCCGCCCACGGCTACCGCACCAGGCCCCATTGCCTGCGCGTTCTGGCCGAACGCGGCCGCGTTCTGGCCGCTGGCCAAGGCATTCATGCCGACTGCGGTAGCACCATCAGCCAGCGCATTGGCACCACTACCGAAGGCCGATGCGCCATTCCCGATGGCATTGGTCGCTTCACCGGATGCAGTTGCGTTGTCACCTTCCGCGTAGGCACCTGCATCGCTGTCGGCGCTACCGGTAGCCTTGAAATACTTGGCTGTGGTCTGTCCTTCCGCGGCTACCGCAGCCACTTCATCAAGCTGGTCCTTGTTGACCGCATCGGTACCTTCAGTGCCCGCTGCCACGTTGGTGATCTGCCGTTCGGCACCCACATCACCTACCGACACCGTGTTGTCGCGGCTGGCAATCGAACCTGCACCCAGCGCCACCGAGTTGGTGGCACCGGCTTCCGCTCCCGTGCCAATCGCCGTGCTCTGCTGACCGAAGGCCCAGGCATTGGCACCAACCGCGGTTGCATCGTCACCGAAGGCCCAGCTGCCGCTGCCAATGGCGACGGCATTGGTTGCACCTATACCGAACAAGCCGAAACCCGTTTCAGCACCATCACCAATCGCCAGGCTGCCCTCACCCAATGCAGAAGCGTTGCGGCCGACGGCAACATTGCCATCCTCATAAGCGGCCGCGTTGTAGCCGACGGCGGTGGTGCCTGCACCTTCCGCATACGATTGCGAACCAGTGGCGGTACTGAAGTCGCCAACCGCATTGGCAACCGCACCACTGGCGGTGGACTGATCACCTTGCGCCCATGCGCCGACACCGGTTGCGGTGGCGGCGAAGCCTGCGGCATTGGCACTGGCACCTAGTGCGGTGCCACCGACACCGGCACTGGTGGCACCGGTCTGTACCGGCTGGCCATTGGAGGTGATCAACGGATCGCCGTTTTCGTCTACAGCGTTACCACCCACTGCCACCGCGCCCGGGCCGGTGGCCTGTGCGTTCTGGCCGAAGGCCGCTGCGTTCTGACCGCTGGCTACTGCATTCATGCCGATTGCTGCCGCACCGCTGGCCAAGGCATAGGCGCCGTTGCCGACCACGATGGCGCTTTCACCGCTGGCCACGCTGTTGCTACCCAATGCAATCGCATTATCGCCATCAACCAGATTGGCGAAGCCGAACGCGCTGCTGTTGGCGCCGTCCACCTGGTTGAAGTTACCGAACGCCGAGCTGTTGCTGCCGTTGGCAGTATTCACATAGCCGACGGCGCTGGAGTAATCACCGGCGGCGACGTTGTAGCTGCCCACTGCGGTGCTCTGTGCACCGGAAGCCTCCGATCCAACACCAGCGGCGGTTGCGCCGTTACCGCTGGCGACCGCATCGTCACTGCCGTCGGCTGCGCCGTTTGCCTTGAAGTAACGCCCGGCCAGCAGTGCTCCTTCGGCTGCGGTATTGAGCTGATCCAGATTGACCGCATCGGTGCCTTCGGTACCAGCAGCCACATTGGTGATCTGCCGTTCGGCACCCACATCACCTACCGAAACCGTGTTGTCGCGGCCGGCAATCGAACCTGCACCCAGCGCCACCGAGTTGGTGGCACCGGCTTCCGCTCCCGTGCCAATCGCCGTGCTCTGCTGACCGAAAGCCCAGGCATTGGCACCGACAGCAGTTGCATCATCACCGAAGGCCCAGCTGCCGCTGCCGATCGCTACCGAATTGGTCGCGCCGATACCGAACAAACCAAAGCCGGTTTCGGCACCATCACCGATCGCCAGACTGCCTTCGCCCAGGGCCGACGCATTGCGACCGACGGCGACGTTGCCGTCTTCATACGCAGCTGCGTTGTAACCAACTGCCGTGGTGCCAACGCCTTCGGCATAGCTCTGCGAGCCGGTCGCGGTGCTGTAATTGCCGAGCGCGTTGGCCACCGCACCACTTGCGGCGGACTGATCGCCCTTGGCGTAGGCACCGACGCCGGTTGCGGTGGCGGCGAAACCTTCGGCATTGGCACTGGCACCCAGCGCGGTTCCGCCGACACCTGCACTGGTGGCACCGGTCTGCACCGGCGCACCGCCCACATTGATCAGCGGATCACCATTCGCGTCCACCGCATTGCCACCCACGGCCACCGCACCCGGACCCATCGCCTGCGCGTTCTGGCCGAACGCGGCGGCGTTCTGGCCGCTGGCCAAAGCATTCATGCCGACCGCGGTTGCGCCATCAGCCACAGCATTGGCGCCGCTGCCGAAGGCCGATGCGCCATTGCCGATCGCATTGGTGGCTTCACCGGCGGCCGTGGCGTTGTCGCCCTCTGCATAGGCGCCGGCATCGCTGTCGGCGCTGCCGGTGGCAGTGAAGTACTTGCTGGTGTTTCCAGCCACGGCAGCCACTTCATCCAGCTGGTTCTTGTTGACCGCATCGGTGCCTTCGGTACCCGCGGCGACATTGGTGATCTGACGTTCGCTGCCTACATCACCCACCGACACACTGTTCTCACGATCGGCCCAGGAGTTGGCGCCGATGGCGACACTGTTGACCGCCTCGGCCACCGCGCTCTGGCCCAGTGCGGTGGAATTGTCCGCATCGGCCCAGCTGTTGAAACCAATTGCAGTTGCATATTCACCCAAGGCCCAGGCGCCATTGCCGAATGCCGCAGCGCCGGTGCCGGAGGCCTCGGTGCTGATCAAGCCGCCGTAGGTGGTACCGCCAACTGCGGTCGACTCCTCGCCCGATGCAATCGCCGATTCACCCACTGCGGTGGTACTGGCGCCGGATGCCTCTGCAGCCAGACCCATCGCAACGCCGTAATCACCAGTGGCCTGCGCGCCATACCCCACCGCCGAGGCGAGGTCACCGGAGGCGGCGGCATAGCTGCCAACCGCCGTGGTGCCGCGGCCACTGGCCTCGGCACGGAAGCCGTTGGCCAGTGCCTGCTGACCGGACGCGACCGCCTGCGCACCCTGCGCCGTAGCAAATGCGCCCGAGGCCTCTGCACCCGCACCCACGGCGCTGCTGCTATCGCCACTGGCGACACTTCCGGAGCCAATCGCAACTGCATCGTCTGCATCAGCCAAGGCGCCATCGCCGATCACCACGCTGCCGTCACCGCTGGCGACACTATTGCTGCCCAAGGCGATTGCATTGGCACCATCGACCAGATTGGCCATGCCGAACGCACTGCTGTTCTCGCCATCCACCTGGTTGAAGTTACCTACCGCCGAGCTGTTCATGCCATTGGCGGTGTTCACGTAACCGACCGCGCTGGAATAGTCCCCAGCAGCGACGTTGTAGCTGCCGACCGCAGTGCTCTGCACACCGCTGGCCAGCGAACCCACACCGGCGGCGGTTGCACCATCGCCGCTTGCCACCGCGTCGTCACTGCCATCGGCTGCGCCGTTGGCCTTGAAGTAGCGCGCAGTCAACTCCGCGCCATCAGCGACGGCAGCGAGCTGGTCGACATTGACCGCATCGCTGCCTTCGGTACCTGCAGCAACATTGGTGATCTGCCGCTCGGCGCCTGCGGCACCAACCGACACGCTGTTGGCACGATCTGCCAGCGAGTTCGCACCCAAGGCAACACTATTGGTGGCGGTCGCGATGGCGGTGGCGTTTGCGCCCAGCGCGGTGCTGTCTGCGCCAAGGCTGGTGCTGTAAAAGCCTACGGCCGTGCTGTTGACGCCGCTGGCCCAACTCTCGGCCCCCAGCGCACTGGCGTTGTCGCCAGCCGCATACGCAAAGTAGCCGACAGCGGTGCTCTCAGCTCCTGCAGCTTCGCTCAATGCGCCTGATGCCAGCGCGTAATCGCCTGAGGCAATCGCGCCAGCGCCCAGCGCCGTGGACGCTTCACCACTGGCCTGTGTATCAACGAAGAAGCCCAGCCCCGGAATGAGATCGATCGGGCCACCGACCGCGACGCTGCTGGTGCCCGAAGCCGCACTCTGGCTACCTACCGACGTGCTGTAGTCGCCGGTTGCATTGGCTACCGCACCAAATGCGGAGGACTGCGCGCCCTGCGCGAAGGCGCCAAGACCGGCGGCGGTGGCGGCGAAGCCCTCCGCGCTGGCGCTGGCACCAAGAGCGGTACCGCCGAGACCAGCGCTGGTTGCCCCCGTCGTTACCGGCTGTCCGCCAAAGGTGATCAAGGGATTGCCATCGGCGTCCACTGCATTGCCGCCCACGGCGACAGCTGCCGGACCGGTGGCCTCGGCGTTCTGGCCGAACGCGGCACTGTTCTGGCCAGTGGCCAAGGCGTTCATGCCAACAGCGGTTGCACCGTTGGCAACAGCGTTGGCGCCGTTGCCGTAGGCCGATGCGCCATTGCCGATCGCATTGCTGGCTTCACCCGCCGCCGTCGCTGCGTCGCCTTCCGCATAGGCACCGGCATCACTGTCGACGCTGCCCGTTGCGGTGAAGTATTTGCTGGTGTTTTCTGCAACCGCTGCGACTTCATCCAACTGCGATTTGTTTACCGCGTCGGTGTCTTCGGTGCCGGCAGCGACATTGGTGATCTGCCGTTCGCTGCCGACATCACCCACCGACACGCTGTTCTCGCGATCGGCCCAGGAATTGGCACCGATGGCCACGCTGTTGACCGCTGCCGCGGTGGCGCTCTGGCCAAGCGCGGTGGAGTTGTCAGCATCGGCCCAGCTGTTGAAGCCGATCGCGGTCGCGTACTCACCTACTGCCCACGCGCCATTGCCGAATGCCGACGCGCCAGTGCCCGACGCCTCGGTGCTGATGAAGCCACCAAAGGTAGTGCCGCCGACCGCAGTGGATTCTTCACCTGAAGCGATAGCCGATTCGCCTACGGCGGTGGTGCTGGTCGCCGACGCAGAAGCGCCCAGGCCCATCGCAACACCGTAGTCGCCACTGGCATCTGCGCCGTAACCCACGGCCGAAGCGAGGTCGCCGGAGGCTGAGCTATAGGCACCAAACGCGGTGGTGCCGCGACCACTGGCATCGGCACGGAAACCGTTGGCCGTTGCCTGCTGCCCGGAGGCGAGCGCTTGGCTACCCTGCGCGGTTGCGTAAGCACCCGTGGCTTCGGCCGCGCTACCAACCGCAGTGCTGCCCAGCTCACTGGCAACACTGCCGGAGCCGACCGCACTGGAATCATCGGCTGCCGCGTAGGCACCATCACCGATCACCACACTGCCGTCTCCACTGGCGATGCTGTTGCTACCCAGCGCAATCGCGTTGGCACCATCGACAAGATTTCCGGAGCCGAAGGCACTGCTGTTGGCGCCATCAACCTGGTTGAAATTGCCGACTGCCGAACTGTTCTCGCCGTTGGCGGTGTTTACGTAACCAACTGCGCTGGAATAGTCGCCTGCAGCCACGTTGTAGCTACCTACCGCGGTACTTTCCACGCCACTTGCCAACGAGCCGACGCCGGCAGCCATCGCACCTTCGCCGCTGGCCACTGCATCATCGCTGCCATCGGCCGCACCGTTGGCCTTGAAGTAGCGTCCGGCCAACAGCGCGCCATCTGCAGCCGCGTTGAGTTGATCGAGGTTCACCGCATCGGTGCCGGCGGTACCGGCAGCGACGTTGCTGATCTGACGCTCGTTTCCAGCCGAACCTACCGATACGGTGTTGGCGCGATCAGCAATGGAGCCAGCCCCCAGTGCCACGCTGCCTGCGGCCGAAGCCACCGTTCCAGCACCAATGGCGACTGCATTCGTACCCGAGGCATCGGCGCTGCTGGCGATGGCGCAATCCACCAGGGTCGCACTGCCGAGCACGATGCACTGCGCGTTGCCGCCCACTGCCACCGACTGTGCCTGTGCCGCCGTTACCCAGACACCCGCTCCTAGACCCAACGCAACGGCAACCGACAAGGCTTGCAGGCGCAACCCGGCGCTATGCCGCTCATCCATGACCACACCGGCCGAGTTGGACGATGCCAACTCCGACGCCACCACCAACTGCCCCAATGCCTTGTTCCATACCTTGCGGTAGATCCGGTTCATCGCTGCTGCTCCTCAAGTGGACGGGTTTTTTCGCTTGCAGAAAACCCCATCGCTGGACTGGTGTGCCCAACGATCCCCCTGTGGTGTTGTGGTCCCGGTCCCGATACAGCTGGGCACGTGAGGCTCACGCCTGTCGCGGTCTACCCCCCTTGCTCCATACCTGTCGGGTGACTACGGGATGGATGGAGTCTTAATCGACGATTCATGATTCGTCAAATATTTGGCTTTGAAAAAGATTTTGTGAGGAAATCCACAAATCTCTCAATTTGGTGAGATCTTCAGAAAAATTACTTCTGAAACAGTTGCCTAGTCGCAACTGCCCGCCGAGACACCAACTTCAGCCACCCGGAAGATGAAGGCGTTAATCTTTCTGCAGGCCTTGGGCTGCGGGCTTCTAGCTGATTTCAACGCGTCCGTTAAACAAATGGATTCATCTTCCTTAAAAGTGGGAAACAGTTGCATTGCAACAAGGCAAGTTGCGCCGCTAGCTGCCAGCAACAGAGCAAATGGATCGGCCAAAGACGTCAGGTTGCTGGCGGACTTCTCTTACAGAAGGTTGAGCTGCTAATCGAGGACTTAGCGGATGGAGCGCTGCGGACACAGATGCGATGGCCTCCTCAATGCGCGGAGTGCCAGCCCTTGCGGCACTTCCAATCCATCCGCTCGCGAAACGCTCCGCGATTCTGCTTTCAGGGGAAAGCCGAGCAGCTGGACACGAATCCGAGCCCCCACAACGCAGAAGCCCGCAGGCGTCGGCCTGCGGGCTTGTTCAAACGTCAATGGACTGCACAGCTCTGCCTGTTCAGCCGCACCACACTCGTGCGTTGCGGAACATCCGCAGCCATGGCGAATCCTCGCCCCAACTGCTCGGCGCCCAGCTCAGGTTGACCGTACGCGGGGTGCGTTCCGGGTGCGGCATCAGGATGGTGACGCGGCCATCGGTGGTGGTCAGACCGGTGATACCGTCAGGCGAGCCGTTCGGATTCAGCGGGTACTGGGTGGCCACGCGGCCATCACCGTCGACGTAACGCAGCGCGATGCTGGCTGCTGCCTGGTCCACTGCGCTGTCGAACTCGGCGCGGCCTTCGCCGTGTGCTACTGCAACCGGCAGGCGTGAGCCGGCCATGCCGCGCAGCAGGATCGACGGCGACTCGACGACTTCCAGCAAGGCGGTACGTGCTTCGAACTGCTCGCCAGCATTGCGCAGGAACTTGGGCCAATGCTCGGCACCGGGGATGATGTCCTTGAGCTGGCTCATCATCTGGCAACCGTTGCACACGCCCAGCGCGAAGGTATCCGGGCGGGCGAAGAAGGCCGCGAAGGCTTCACGCAGTGCCGGACGCTCGAGGATGGAGGTTGCCCAGCCGCGGCCTGCACCCAGCACGTCACCGTAGCTGAAACCACCGCAGGCAGCGATGCCGCGGAAGTCGCCCAGCTGCACGCGGCCTTCGATCAGGTCGCTCATGTGCACGTCATAGGCGTCAAAGCCAACGCGCTCGAAGATGTTGGCCATTTCGATCTGGCCGTTGACGCCCTGCTCGCGCAGGATCGCCACCTTCGGTCGTGCGCCACTGGCAATGAACGGTGCGGCGACGTCGTCGGCCGGATCAAACGCCAGCTTAGGTTTCAGGCCCGGTGCGTTGAAGTTGCGCGCAATCGCGCGCTCCTGATCGGCCGCATCCGGGTTGTCGCGCAGCTTCTGCATGGCGTGGGTCACCGACCACCAGGCATCGAACAATTCTTCCCAGCGCCATTCCACCACGCTGTCGCCGGCCAGCTGCACGCGCACTACCGGTGCGGTGGTCGGACGGGCGATGCGCTGTGCACATTCGGTCAGCGCATGGCGTTCGACCAGGTCTGCAAACGCAGCGCGGTCTTCCTTGGCAATCTGCACCACGGCGCCCAGTTCTTCGTTGAACAGGCTGCGGAACGGATCATCGCCCCAGGCATCGAGCACGATGTCCAGGCCCATGCGCGAGGCGAATGCCATTTCGCACAGTGCGGCAAAGGCGCCGCCGTCGCTGCGGTCGTGGTAGGCCAGCAACAGGCCGGACTCACGTGCATCGCAGATCAATTCAAAGAACGCACGCAGACGCTGCGGGTCGTCCAGATCCGGTACGTCACCGGCAAATGCCGGGAGCGCGCTGTGATCGGCCTGGGTCTGCGCCAGGATCGAACCGCCCAGACGCTGCTTGCCAGCGCCCAGGCCAATCAACCACAACTCGCTTTCGGTTTCGCGGTCGAGCAGCGGGGTGAGCTGCTGGCGGGCATCGCTGACCGGGGCGAACGCGGTGATCACCAGCGATACCGGCGACACCGACTTCTCGGCCTGGCCATCGGCCTGCCACTGCGCCTGCATCGACAGCGAGTCCTTGCCCACCGGGATGCTGATATCCAGCTGCGGGCACAGCTCCATGCCGACGGCCTTGACCGCGTCGTACAGCAGCGCGTCTTCGCCGTTGTGGCCGCAGGCGGCCATCCAGTTCGCCGACAGCTTGACCGTATCCAGCGCGGTCACCGGTGCGGCGCACAGGTTGGTGATGGCTTCACCCACCGCCATGCGTGCCGATGCAGCGGCGTTCAACAATGCCAGCGGCGTACGCTCGCCCAGCGACATCGCTTCACCGGCGTAGGTGTCAAACCCAGCCAGGGTGATCGCAACGTCCGACATCGGCAGCTGCCACGGGCCGATCATCTGCTCGCGCGCAGTCAGGCCACCCACGCTGCGGTCGCCGATGGTGACCAGGAAGCTCTTCGAGGCCACGGTCGGGTGTGCAAGCACACGCAGGCCGGCATCGTGCAGATCAATGCCAGCGGTCTTCAGCGACGGCCAGCGCGGTGCCGGCGGATGCACGGCATCGCGGTGCATCTTCGGTGCCTTGCCGAACAGCACGTCCATCGGCAGATCGATGGGGGCATCGGCCGGGGTATTGCCCGGGGTCGCGCCATAGGCCACGACAAGGTGTTCTTCGCTGGTGGCAACGCCGACCGCGGCAAACGGGCAGCGCTCGCGCGCGCAGATGGCGGCGAACTCGGCCAGACGCTCCTGCGCCACGCCGAGTACATAACGTTCCTGCGACTCGTTGCACCACAGTTCCAGCGGCGACAGCGAGGGATCGTCGGTGGGCACCTTGCCCAGGTCGATCACGCCACCAACGTTGGAGTCGTGCAGCAGTTCGGGAATGGCGTTGGACAGGCCACCGGCGCCGACGTCATGGAAGAACTTGATCGGGTTGTTCGTGCCCATGGCCACGCAACGGTCGATCACTTCCTGGCAGCGGCGTTCCATTTCCGGGTTGTCGCGCTGCACGCTGGCGAAGTCGAGGTCTTCGGCGCTTTCGCCCGAAGCCACCGACGAGGCCGCGCCGCCACCCAGGCCGATCAACATGGCCGGGCCGCCGAGCACGATCACCGCGTCGCCAGCCTGCAGCTGCAGCTTGTCAACCTGCACGCGGTCAATCGCGCCCAGGCCACCGGCCAACATGATCGGCTTGTCGTAGGCGCGGGTGATGCCATCTTCCGGCAGCTCGAAGCTGCGGAAATAACCGAGCAGGTTCGGGCGGCCGAACTCGTTGTTGAACGCGGCGCCGCCCAGCGGGCCATCGAGCATGATGTCCAGCGCCGGTGCCATGCGCGGGTTCAGCGCGCGCGGCGCCTCCCACGGCTGCGGCAAGGTCGGGATGCGCAGGTGCGAGACCGAGAAGCCGGTCAGGCCAGCCTTGGGCTTGCCGCCGCGGCCAGTCGCACCTTCGTCGCGGATTTCGCCACCGGCGCCTGTCGCAGCGCCCGGGAACGGCGCGATCGCGGTCGGGTGGTTATGCGTTTCCACCTTGATCTGGAAGGCGCTCGGCACCACGGCTTCGCTGCGGTACTTGCCGGTGGCCGGGTCCGGGCGATAACGCGCGGCCGGTTCGCCTTCGATCACCGCGGCATTGTCGCTGTACGCGCTGAGCGTGTGCTGCGGGGTCTGTTGGTGGGTGTTCTTGATCATCTTGAACAGCGAGCGTTCCTGCTCGTTGCCATCGATGGTCCAGCTGGCATTGAAGATCTTGTGCCGGCAATGCTCGGAATTGGCCTGCGCGAACATCATCAGTTCGACGTCGGACGGATCACGGCCGAGTTCGCTGTAACGCTGGCGCAGGTAATCGATTTCGTCGTCGGCCAAGGCCAGACCGAGGCGCTTGTTGGCACCTTCCAGGTCGTTCAGGGCGATGCGCTCCAGGCTGCCGCGGCCGACGTTGTTGAACAGCGCCTGCGCCTGGCCGATGTCTTCCAGCAGCGACTGGGTCATCGGATCGTGCAGCAGCTTGGCCAGTGCGGCCTGTTGCGCCGGATCGGACGGCCAGCCGCTCAGGTCGATGCGGGTACCGCGCTCGACGCGCTGGATCGGCAGACCAGCACCGCGCACCAGCTCAGTGGCCTTGCTCGACCACGGTGACAGCGTGCCCAGGCGCGGCACCACATAGCGCGAGATCGCACCATCGGCGCGCTCGGCGGCCTGTGGCTGGCCCTGCAGGATGCGGCCCAGCGTGGTCTGGTCGACCGCGCCGGCATCGGCAGCCTGGGTGAAATAGACGTGCCAGGCACCGGTGATGCGCAGATCGGCGGCAATGGACTGCAGGCGGGATTCAAGACGTTCGCGGCGGAACGGCGAAAGGGCAGCTGCGCCCTCGAGGACGATCATGTCCGGGAGACCATGGTGGGAATCGGCCCGCGATTGTACCGGACTCGGCCGCCCCAAGCCTCAGCGCCTGGGCTACAGGAAGTCCTCAGGCTTGACGCGGTTCACACCGACAGTCTGCCGCGCGGGGTAAACCGCGCCGCTGATTCTGACAACGTTATCCTCAATCTGCCGGCACCAGCATGTCGGTTCAGCGGCCCAGATCCGGGCCCAGCAAGCATTTCCCGCCGCCGCAAGGTCGGGCGCAACCGCGTCCGCCTCGCCGAAGGCGTGCCCCAGAACATCGCTCGACCACAGCACAGCCCCCGCCAATCGCAGAAGGAGACCCTCCATGAAGGACCATCCCGCAGGCCCTTTCCGGCCCCGACACACCCACCAGCCCGGCCGCAGCGCGCGGCTGGGCTGGGTACTGACCCTGGTATTCGCTTCAACCAGCGTCCTACCGACGGCTCAGGCGGCCAACTGCGCGGGGGTAAAACCCTGGCTGGGAACGACGATCTACCAGCCCGGCGACACCTTGCAAAAGGACGGAGTGCTGTACCAAGCACGCCAGGCCATCTGGAACGCACCACCGGACCATCCCGCTGGCCGCCGCTACTACGACAACCTGGGCCGCTGCGATGACGGCGCGCCGGTAGCCAACCAGCCGCCGCAGGTCCGCCTGACATCACCCAGCGCAGGCAGCACGTTCAGCGCCGGCAGCACCATCACCTTCAATGCTGCTGCGACCGACAGCGACGGCAGCATCCGCAAGGTCGAGTTCTTCCGCAACGGCCATTCCGTGGGCAGCGTCAGCAGCGCGCCCTACAGCCTTGCCTGGCACAACACCGCAGCCGGCAACTATCTGCTCAGCGCTGTCGCCACCGATGACCGCAATGCCAGCACCACCTCGGCCACAGTCAGCGTTACGGTTACCGCCCCGGACAAGGACAGCACTGCCCCATCGATCCCGGCTGGACTCAGCGTGCAGGCGCGCACCCCGACCAGCATCGCGTTGCGCTGGAATGCTGCCAGCGACAACACCGGCGGCAGCGGCATCGCCGGCTATGACCTGTACCGCGACGGCACGCAGATCGCCGCCATTGCTGGCACCGGGCATACCGACACCGCGCTGACCCCAGCTACCAGCTATCGCTATGCCGTACGCGCCCGCGACAAGGCAGGCAACGCTTCGGCACTCAGCCCAATCCTCAGCGCCAGCACCTTGGCCGAAGACAGCGGCGGCGGCCCTGAAGAACCAGGCACCCCGAGCAACGGCAGCAAGCGGGTGATCGGCTACTTCACCCAATGGGGCATCTATGACCGCAATTACCGGGTCAAGAACATCGACAGCAGCGGCTCGGCGGCGCGCCTGACCCATATCAACTATGCCTTCGGCAACGTCCGCAACAACCGCTGCGAAGTCGGCATCACCCAGGCCGCTGATCCGGCCAGCGGTGCTGGCGGCGATGCCTATGCCGATTACACCCGCAGCTTTGGCGCCAGCGAAAGCGTCAGCGGTGTCGCCGACCAGTGGAACCAACCGCTGCGCGGCAACTGGAACCAGCTCAAGCAGCTCAAGGCCAAGCACCCGCAACTGAAAACGCTGATTTCGCTGGGCGGCTGGACCTGGTCACGAGGCTTCTCCAGTGCCGCGCGCGCGGAGAACCGCCAGGCTTTTGTTGCCTCCTGCATTGACGCCTATATCAAGGGCAACCTGCCGTTCACCGACCACGCCGGCGGCAAAGGTGTGGCTGCAGGCGTGTTCGATGGCATCGACATCGACTGGGAATACCCGGCTGCCTGCGGCCTGGGCTGCGGCACAGCGGCCGATCGCGACAACTTCACCGCCCTGCTGGCCGAGTTCCGCAGCCAGCTGGATGCCGTGCGCCCTGGGCTGCTGCTGACCGTTGCAGTCGGTGCCGGCATCGACAAGATCCGACCGACCGACCCGGCCACTTACCACCGCCATCTGGATTTCATCAACGTGATGACTTACGACTTCCATGGTGCTTGGGCCGGCACCACCAATCACCACACCGCCCTGTTCCACTCCGCGGCGGATCCTTCAACCGGCGACGCCGCGCTGTACAACAGCAACGACGCCATCGAGGCCTATCTGCAGCGCGGCGTGCCTGCCGCCAAGTTGAACCTAGGCGTCGGCTTCTACGGCCGTGGCTGGACCAAGGTGGCGCGTACCAACAATGGCCTGTACCAGAACGGGCGACCAGCGCCTGGCAAGTACGAGGCCGGCATCGAGGACTGGAAGGTGCTCAAGAACCTCGGCTGGCCCGTGTATACCGATCCGCTTGCACAGGCCACCTGGCTGTATGACGGCAATACCTTCTGGAGCGTGGATACGCCGGAGATGCTCGGCCTCAAGATGGCTTACGTCAAAGCCCAAGGGCTGGGCGGCGCGTTCTTCTGGGAGTTCAGCGGTGACGATGCCGATGGCACCCTGGTCAACAGCGTCAGCAGCGGCCTGAAGTAAACCGTCGTTAAAACCACAACGCCCCTCGCGTTAGCGGAGGGGCGTTGTCTATTCAAGCCTTGGCGGGCAATGCTATCAGCGGCTGCCGCCGGCTTCGATACGGTCCAACGCTGCCTTGAGCTGTGCCGGCGGCAAATAGCCACCGAGCTGACTGCCATCGGCGGCAAAGATCGCCGGGGTACCATTGATGCCCAGCTGCTGGCCGAGGTTGTACTGCATGGCCACGGGATTGGTGCAGTTCTTGGCCGGAACCGGCTGGCCGGTCTTGGCTGCAGTCAACGCGGCCTTGCGGTCGCTGGCACACCAGACCGAAACCATGTCGGTAGCGTCCTTGCTGGCAAGGCCCATGCGCGGGAACGCAAGATATTCGACGGCGATGCCGTTGCGGTTCAGCTCGGCGATGTCCTGGTGCAGCTTGCGGCAGTAGCCGCACTCGATATCCGTGAACACACTGATGGTGTGCTTGGCATTCGGCGGCGCAAATACGATGCGGTCCGCATGCGGGAGCGATGACAGCAGGTTGCGGCGATAGGCCAGCAGACCGGCGCTGGTGGCCTGGGCCTTTTTCTCGATGTCGTAGGGCGTGCCCTGCAGCAGATAGCGACCGTCATCGGTCACATACAGCACCTGCCCGGACACCAGCACCTCACGGAAACCGGCAAACGGCGCCGCGCCTATGTATTCCGGCTTCAGGTTGGGATCCAGCTCCTTGAGGGCATCGCGCACCTGCTTTTCGACTGCGGCATCGGCCGGCGAGGCGGCGGCACTGGCAGCGGCTTTGGGTGTTGCGGGCTGTTGCGCGCAGGCGGTGAGGCTGAGCGCGCCAAACAGCGCGGCAATGGCAAATCGGAACATGGCGACCCATCGAAAGAGAACAGCCGGATTCTCGCACACCGCCCGAATCAGTGTGGGAGCGGCGCTGTTTTGCAGGAGCGGCGGAAGCCGCGAAGCCAGCAATGCCTGAACACAGACACCAACTGCAATCTCCTGATCCACCTGCTTCGCGGCTGACGCCGCTCCCACAGGCCTTTGGCATTCCATGTCAGCTGTCTATCTGACGATTTACCGACTTCGCGGCTGACGCCGCTCCTACAAAAGGCGCAGCTTCCACAGACCGTGCGGATTCACCCGCGCGGGTGATGCTTGCGATGCAGCTTTTGCAGGTGTTCACGGGCAACCAGGGTGTATATCTGGGTGGTGGACAGCGAACTGTGGCCCAGCAGCATCTGCAGCGCGCGCAGGTCGGCTCCGTGATTGAGCAGATGAGTGGCAAAGCTGTGGCGCAAGCCGTGCGGGCTGATCTTGCCAGGATCAATGCCGGCCACTGCCGCGCTGGCTTTCACCAAGGCCCAGAACTGCTGGCGACTCAACGGGGTACGGTCGACATCGACGAACAGCGGCACCTGCCCCGCCAGCGTCGCTGCAACCGGCTTGCCTCCGGTCAGCGCCGGCCGCGCCGTGGCCAGATAGCGCTCCAGCCAGTACTGCGATTCCTCGCCCAAGGGCACCAGCCGCTCCTTGCTGCCCTTGCCGGTCACCCGCAACACACCCTGCCGCAGGTTGATCGCATTGGCCGGCAGATTGACCAGTTCGCTGACACGCAGGCCCGCAGCGTACATCAGCTCCAGCATCGCGCGGTCGCGCAGGCCGACCGGGCTTTCAACGTCCGGTGCTGCCAACAAGGCCTCGATCTGGCTTTCGGCCAAAGCCTTGGGCAGCGAACGCGGCAGCTTGGGCGATTCCAGCAGCGCCGCAGGGTCTTCGCTGCGTTCTCCACGCTTGAGCGCTTGCCCGAAAAAGGCGCGCAGTACTGACAGCAAACGTGCATTGCTGCGTGCGGTCCAGCCGTGGCGGGTACGCCAAGCCAAGTAATCGAACAGGCCGGCGCGATCCATTCCGCCCAGGCCATCGTGGGCGCCGTCGCGCCAACGCGACAGGCCTTCCAGATCACGCCTATAGCTGTCCAACGACGCGCGTGCCAAACCGTGTTCGGCCCAGATTGCATCCAGAAACCGTTGGATCAAGCGGTCATCGGCATCGCGCAACGGCGGCAATTGCTGCACCAATTGGCGGCGTTCGGCGGGGGTCAGGGACGCGGGCATCGGCGCAAGAATAAGCCCTGCTTCCACGACTGCCCATGCACGGGTGCCGTCACAAACCGTATGCTCGGCCCATGAACGCACCCATTGTTGCCGAATCGCCCCGCCCCTCCGCGTTGCTGCTGCGCCGCCTGGCCGCGCTGTTCTACGACCTGTGGCCAGTGCTGGCGCTGTGGATGCTGGTCTCGGCGTTGTTCACCGTCGGCTACACGCTGGCCGGGCACGCCAGCCGCGACAACATCCATCCGTTCAGTGCCCTGCAATGGCTGCTATGGCTGAGCTGCTGGCTGATTGCCGGGCTCTACGCCACCGAGAGCTGGAAGCGCGGCGGGCAGACCCTGGGCATGCGTCCGTGGCGGCTGCGGCTGCAGACCGCTGATGGGCAAGCACCCAGCCGGGCCCTGCTGTGGAAGCGCTATGCACTGGCCACGCTGTCGCTGCTGCTGGGCGGACTTGGATTCATCTGGGCGCTGTTCGACCGCGAACGCCTGACCCTGCACGACCGCCTGAGCGGCACCCACCTACAGAAACTGTAGTGCCGAGCCATGCTCGGTAAGGGCTTTATCATCATTGCCGGCCTGTAATGCCGAGCCATGCTCGGCACTACACAAATCAACCCACCCGTCGTCGGGACAACCAGCCGGAAATGGCCAACATCAACAACGGCGGCAAGGCGTAGGCGATACGGTAATCAAACTTCAGCGCACCAGCCATGCGCCCGAAGAACATCTGCAGCAGCAGGAAGCCCAGCGCGAACAGCATGCCCAGGAACAGGCGCTTGCCCATGCCACCGCTGCGCAGCGAACCAAACGCAAACGGCACCGCGGCCAGGCACAGCGCCAACACGTTCAAGGGGTAGAACCAGCGGCCCCAATAGGTGTCTTCGTACTCACGCGCGTCCAGGCCATTGCGCTTGCGGTAGTCGATGCTGGTCTTGAGCTCACCGACGCCGAGGTTGCGCGGCTTGGCCAAGCCAGAAGCCAGGGCAGACGCATCCAGCTGGGAGGCCCACTTTTCGCTGGGCAGCTCCTGACGGGCGACCGAGCGCTCGCCGAAGGTATCGCGGCGCACGCTTTCCAACACCCAACCCTGACTGTCGTGGCGCGCGGTCTTGGCATAGGTAAGGCTCAGCAAACGCCCATCTTCGTCCAGCTGATACAGGCGCACGTCATGCAGCAGCAAGGTCGACTGACCATCGGCGCTGAGCTGCTCTTCGCCGGTCAACGCATTGAGGAAGGTGTCGCCTTCACGCGCCCACAGACCCGAATAGCGTGCGGTGGCCATATCGGTATTGAAACGGGCACTGGCCTTCAAGGCATCGGCGCGGCTCTGTGCCCAGGGTGAGAGGGTTTCGCCATTGACCACCATCAGCACGGTCAGCAAGGACAGCGCGATCGCGACAGACAGCGCGATCCGCCGCCGCGACACACCGATTGCACGCAGCGCGGTCAGCTCGGAAGTCGCCGCCAGCTGGCCCAGGCCCATCAGCGCGCCAATCACCGCAGCCATTGGAAAGAGCGTATAGGCACGGCGCGGCAGGGTGTATGCCACCCACGCCAAGGCATGTCCGAAGCTGTAATGGCCCTGACCGATTTTTCCGGCCTCGCCGGACAAGGCCATGATCGCGTCCAGGCCCAGCAGCACCATCCACACCACCAGCACCGTAAGCAGCACGGTACGGCCTACGTAAACGTCATGAATCCGTGGCAGCAACCTCATGCCTTTGCCCCCACACGGCGACGGCTCAAGCGCCCATCACGGAAGTACAGCCACAGCGCCAACAACAGCAACGGCAGGGTCAACCACCACATACCGGCGTCAACCGGCAGCTTGCCCGCAGCCAGCCACTGGCGGCCAAGAATGCTCAGACTCACGCCAACCGTATAGGCCAGGAACGCCACCATGATGCGGCCGTAACGTTGCTGGCGCGGTGCGCTGCGGGCCAGCGGCAAGGTCAGCAGGGCAAATGCCAGGGCCAGCAACGGCGGGGTGATGCGCCAGTGCAACTGGGCCTTTGCCTCCGGCCGGTCATCACCGAGCAACTGGCTGGTGGTCAGCATTTCCGGATCATTCTCATCGCGCACTTCCTCGCGGTCCGGCAAGGCCACTTCGTTGCGCGCATAGCGCATCAGACGGTAATCCAAGGTTCCGCTCTCCGGGCCTTCGACCCGATAACCGTCCTCCAGGCGCAGGTAGCGCTGGCGCTCGCCTTCGAAGAACATCGCGCCGCTGTTTGCCGATACCACGTCGATACGCCCTTCCTTCTGACGCTGCATGAATACCTTGCCCATCTTGGTGCCGTCCCCCGTCAACGAAGACAGGTAGACCACGCCGCCGCCAGCCAGCGGGGTGAACTGGCCCGGCTCCAACCCGGCCACGACCATGCTGCGACTGGCTTCCTGCAACATCCGCTCGGCGTTGCGGTCGGCCCAGGGGCCCAACCACAGCGAGCAACCCGCAACCAGCGTCACCACCGGCACCGTCAACAGCAGGATCGGCTTGAGCAGACGCTTGGGACCGACACCAACGCCGGTCAGCACCGCCATTTCTGAATCGCGGTACAGCCGCGCGATCGACAAGGCCAGCCCGAGCATCAACGCCAAGGGCAGGATGATGGGCAGGTAGACGATGAACTGCAGGCCCAGTTGGGACAGCATCAGGCCGGCCGGGATGCGGCCATCGGCAATGCGGCCGAGGATGTCGACCAGCACACCACCCATGCTGACTACCAAAAGTACGGTCAAAGTAGCCAGAAAGCTCTGGAGGAAGTCACTCAGAAGGTAGCGGTCAAGCTTCGCCATAGGGTCGGTGGTTTAAACTCTCGGTTTAGTCCGCAGAACGCACGGCCTCCATGGCCTTGCGTATACAGCCTGCGATTGTACGGATTTGGCAACGGAATCTGATCAATGTCTCTGGAATTCACCCTGAACCACGTCGCCCCGGCTTCCGCCGAGGTCGATTGCGTCATTGTTGGCGCCTTCTCTGACAAGTCGCTGACCCCGGCCGCACAGGCCCTGGATGCGGCTTCTGGCGGCCGTCTGGCCGCCCTGATCGAGCGCGGCGATGTTGGCGGCAAGACCGGCAACACCACTTTGTTGCACGACCTGGCCGGCGTCAGCGCCGCCCGCGTGCTGGTGGTTGGCCTGGGCGACCCGGCCAAGTTCGGCGTGGTGCAGTACCTGAAGGCCGCCGGCGACGCCGCCCGCGCCCTGAAGGCCGGCAACACCCGCAGCGCGCTGTTCACCCTGAACGAATTGGAAGTCGGCGGCCGCGACGCCGCCTGGAACGTCCGTCAGGCCGTGATCACCGCCAACCACGCCAGCTACCGCTACACCGCCACCTTGGGCAAGAAGAAGCCGGAAGCGCCGGGCCTGGAGTCGCTGGCCATCGCCAGCAACGACGAAGCCGCACTGCTGCAGGGCCAGGCCATAGCCGCCGGCGTGGAATACGCCCGCGAGCTGGGCAACCTGCCGCCGAACTACTGCACCCCGGCCTATCTGGCTGAATCCTCGGTCAAGTTCGCCGCCGAGCACGACGGTGCCGAAGCCGAGATCCTCGACGAAGCACAGATGGAAGCGCTGGGCATGGGCTCGCTGCTGGCCGTGGCCCGTGGCTCGGCCAACCGCCCGAAGCTGGTGGTGCTGAAGTGGAGCAACGGCGGCGACGCAAAGCCCTACGTGCTGGTCGGCAAGGGCATCACCTTCGATACCGGCGGCGTCAACCTGAAAACCCAGGGTGGCATCGAGGAAATGAAGTACGACATGTGCGGTGGCGCCAACGTCATCGGCACCTTCGTCGCCACGGTCAAGGCCAAGCTGCCATTGAATCTGGTGGTAGTCGTGCCGGCAGTGGAGAACGCCATCGACGGCAACGCCTACCGCCCATCCGACGTGATCACCTCGATGTCCGGCAAGACCATCGAAGTGGGCAACACCGACGCCGAAGGCCGCCTGATCCTGTGCGACGCGCTGACCTATGCGCAGCGCTTCGAGCCGGCTGCGCTGATCGACGTTGCCACGCTGACCGGCGCCTGCATGGTGGCCTTGGGCCACCAGACCGCCGGCCTGATGAGCAAGCACGACGACCTGGCCAACGAGCTCACCGCCGCCGGCGAGAACGTGTTCGACCGGGCCTGGCGCCTGCCGTTGTGGGATGAATACCAGGGCATGCTGGATTCCAGCTTCGCCGACGTCTACAACATTGGCGGCCGCTGGGCCGGCGCCATCACCGCGGGCTGCTTCCTGTCGCGCTTCACCGAAGGCCAGCGCTGGGCGCACCTGGATATCGCCGGCGTCGCCAGTGATGAAGGCAAGCGCGGCATGGCCACCGGTCGCCCGGTCGGCCTGCTGACCCAGTGGCTGCTGGACCGCGTTGCCTGAGTTATATCCGGGGTTGGGGAACCCGGGGGGGCGGATGGGGTGGTTGGGGGGGCACACACGCGGGGGGGCGCGGGGGGGTCGGCCGCCGGGGCGGGGGGGGGGGGTTGTGGGGGGGGGTGGGGGCGCGGTTCGGGCCGGGACGGTGGTGCG
>NZ_JBRRCU010000020.1:0-60040 GCF_056759195.1 Stenotrophomonas sp. STEN083
CAGGGGGTACACCACCAACTCCCGTTGTCGGGCCCCCCACGCAGCGCATGCGCAAGTCCCGCACCCCCCCCCCCCCGCCGGGCGCCGGCACTACATCTAAAAGCTTCCCCTCATCCCAACCCCGCTCCGCGCCCCGGCCCTTGCGCTGGCGCAAGGGCGTTCGAGCAGCAGCGAACCAATGGTTCGCAGCCTGCTGCTCTCACCCCGCGAGCGGGAGAAGGGCTTCAAGCACCCAGCATTTCTGCTGCTCAGATCGCCTTGGCCAGCTCAGCCGCCAGGCCGGCATAGCCTCCCGGGGTCAGCTCGCGCAGGCGCTGCTTGGCGTCGGCCGGCAATTCGAGGGTTTCGATGAACTCGCGCATCGAATCGGCGGTGATGCCGTGACCGCGGGTCAGGGCCTTGAGCTGCTCGTAGGGATTCGGCAGGCCGTGGCGGCGCATCACCGTCTGCACGGCTTCGGCCAGCACTTCCCAGGCAGCGTCCAGATCGGCGTCCAAGCGCTCCGGGTTCACGGTCAGCTTGCCCAGGCCCTTGGCCAGCGACTCCAGGCCGACCTGGCTGTGACCGAAGGCGGTGCCGACGGCGCGCAGTACGGTGGAATCGGTCAGGTCACGCTGCCAGCGGCTGATCGGCAGCTTGGCGCTGAAGTGCTCGAACAAGGCATTGCCGATACCAAAGTTGCCTTCAGCGTTTTCGAAATCGATCGGGTTGACCTTGTGCGGCATGGTCGAGGAGCCGACTTCGCCTTCCTTGAGCTTCTGCTTGAAGTAGCCCAGCGAGATATAGCCCCAGATGTCGCGCGACAGGTCGATCAGGATGGTGTTGGCGCGGCGTGCGGCATCGCCGATCTCGGCGACGTTGTCATGCGGCTCGATCTGCGTGGTGTAGGGGTTGAACACCAGGCCCAGCGAGGTGACGAAGCGCTCAGCGAAGGCCGGCCAGTCGATGTTTGGGTAGGACACGACGTGGGCGTTGTAGTTGCCGACGGCGCCATTGATCTTGCCGGTTAGCTCGACCGCGCCGATCTGGCGGATCTGCCGTTCCAGGCGGGCGACGACGTTGGCCAGTTCCTTGCCCAGGGTGGTCGGCGAGGCGGTCTGGCCGTGGGTGCGCGACAGCATCGGCTGTTCGGCCTGGGCATGAGCCAGCGTGCGCAGCGAGGCGGCGATGCCGCTGTAACCGGGCACGATCACCTTGTCGCGGGCTTCGGCCAACATCAGGCCGTAGGACAGGTTGTTGATGTCCTCGCTGGTGCAGGCGAAATGCACGAACTCCAGCGCCGGTGCCAGCTCGGCGTCGTCCTTGAGCTGCTCCTTGATGAAGTACTCAACGGCCTTGACGTCGTGGTTGGTGGTGCGTTCGATTTCCTTGACACGGGCCGCGTTCTCGACCGAGAAGCCATCGGCCAGTGCGCGCAGCTTGGCTTTGCCGGCAGCCGAGAAGTCGGTCAGCTCGGTGATGCCCGGTTCGGCGCCCAGCGCCAGCAGCCATTCGATCTCGACCTTGACGCGGGCCTTGATCAGGCCGTACTCGGAGAAGATCGGGCGCAGAGCGTCGACCTTGCCGGCATAACGGCCATCAAGCGGGGACAGGGCGAGCAGGGCGGCTTCTTGGCGGGACGTATCCGTCATGGCGGCAGGCGGTTGGGCAGTGGCGGGGGCGCATATTCTACGCTGCCGGGACAACGGCCGCTGGCGGGCCATTGAATCCCGTCCGCTACAGGTGCCATTGCCGCACATGACGGGTATGGTGTGCGCAGCCGCCAGCCAGGGAAGCCTGCCCATTGCCAGCCGCAGCTTCCTTTCCCCCCAATGAAGAAGTGCGGAGTAGATGATGAGCAAGGTTTCCAAAAGTGGTTTCCGGACCGAACACGACAGCATGGGCGAACTGCAGGTGCCCGCCGAGGCCCTGTGGGGCGCGCAGACCCAGCGCGCGGTCGAGAACTTCCCGATTTCCGGGCAGCGCATGCCGCGCGCCTTCATCCGTGCGCTGGGCTTGATCAAGGGCGCCGCGGCCGAGGTCAACACCGGCCTGGGGCTGCTGTCCAAGGGGGTTGGCAAGGCGATCCAGTCGGCGGCCACCGAAGTGGCCATCGGCGCGCATGACGCCCAATTCCCGATCGATGTTTATCAGACCGGCTCGGGCACTTCGTCGAACATGAATGCCAACGAGGTCATCGCCACGCTGGCCAACCACGGTGGCAAGGCCGGCAAGACCGCCGTGCATCCCAACGATCACGTCAATCTGGGGCAGAGCTCCAATGACGTCATCCCGACCGCCATCCGCGTTTCGGCCCAGCTTGAGGTGGTGGAATCGCTGCTGCCGGCGCTGAAGCACCTGCGCAAGACCATCGACAAGCGCGCCCGCACGCTGGGCAAGATCGTCAAGACCGGCCGCACCCACCTGATGGATGCGATGCCGCTGACCTTCGCCCAGGAATTCGGTGCCTGGTCGGCACAGCTGGCCTCGGCCGAAGGTCGCATCGAGGATGCCTTGAAGCGCCTGCGTCGCTTGCCGCTTGGCGGCACCGCGATCGGCACCGGCATCAACGCTGATCCGCGCTTTGGTGGCAAGGTAGCGCGGGCGTTGTCGGTCAGCACCGGGGTCAAGTTCGAGAGTGCGGCCAACAAGTTTGAAGGTTTGGCTGCGCAGGACGACGCGGTCGAGTTGTCAGGTCAGCTCAATGCGCTGGCGGTGGCGCTGATCAAGATCGCCAATGACCTGCGCTGGATGAATTCCGGCCCGCTGGCTGGCTTGGGCGAGCTGGAGCTGCCGGCCTTGCAGCCGGGCAGCTCGATCATGCCAGGCAAGGTCAATCCGGTGATTCCGGAGGCAACGGTGATGGTGGCCGCACAGGTGATTGGCCACCACGCCGCGATCACCGTGGCTGGGCAGACCGGCAACTTCCAGTTGAATGTGGCGCTGCCGCTGATCGCGGCCAACCTGCTGGATTCGATCCAGCTGCTGTCCAACGTGATGACGCTGATGGCCGACAAGGTGTTCGTGGGCCTGGTGGTCAAGCAGGAGCGGGTGCGTGAGGCCTTGGCCCGCAATCCCATTCTGGTTACTGCGCTGAACCCGATCATCGGTTATGAGAAGGCCGCGGCGATTGCCAAGCGCGCCTACAAGGAACAGCGGCCGGTGCTGGAAGTGGCGCTGGAGGACAGCGGTTTGTCCGAGGCCGAGTTGAAGCGCTTGCTGGACCCGGCGGCGTTGACCCTGGGTGGCATTCACGATCATTGAGGGGCGTAATGTCGGCCAATGGTCGGCAGTGCGGCCTGAGCCCCTCTCCCGTGTACGGGAGAGGGGTTGGGGTGAGGGCGGCTTTCAGGTATTGCCGGTAAAGCCTCTGCCGACCATGGGTCGGCAATACAGAGCTCAGCGGACGGCGCGCAGGTTGGCCAGGGCTTCGTCGTACTTTTTGAACTCGGGAATGTGCTGGGCCAGGTCTGGCGGGAATGGCGACTGGCCTTCCGGGATCTGCAGCGGAAGCGTGCGTTCCTGTGCCAGTGCCGGGTCGGCATCCACCAAGGTGTTCTGGCGCAGGATCTGCAGCTTGACGTAGCTGGTGTGCAGTAGTTCCTGCTGCTCGGCATTCAAGGGAATGACGATGTCATCCACGCGCAGGCGGCCGTCCGGCAGGATGTCCAGGTTGGGGTAGGGCGCACGGCGGATGGCGATGCGTTCCAGGGTGACCTCGGTCTTGGGCTTGCTGCGCTCGCTGCGGTGCTCGGCGTACTTTTCGCGATCACAGCCGGTGGCCAGGGTGGCGAAGGCGACGAGGATCAACAACAACAGTTTGTTCATGGCATCGGGGCAGCGACGACGGGGGCGGTTATTCTACCGCCCCCGCCAGAGTGCAGTTCAGGGCTGTCGATCAGGGGGCTTGGACATTGCCTTCGCGGCAGTCGTCGATACTGCTCTGGTCCATCTTTGCGTACGGCGCGAACTCAGGCACGGCCGCAGCAAGTTGCTGCTGGGTAGCCAGCAGCGCCGGCAACTGGTCGCAGAGTTTGGCTGCGCTTGCCTTGATCTTGTCCGCTTCGGCATTGATGCGTTGTTCGATCTGCTCGGAGTTGCCGGAGAAGATGCCCTTGATTGCCTCGCCAGCAGCCTTCGCACCCAGGTTGGCACCTTGCACGCCGATATCGATGCCGGCTTCGGCGATGCCGATCGTCTGCGCGCGGTAGCGCAGGGTGATGGCGCGCTGGCTGTCGTTGAGCGGGATGGATGTGCCGTTGATCAGCAGGTCGCCGGTCGGAGTGACCTCCACTTTGGCGCCATCGGAGCCGATGCTGATATTGCCCTCGGCCATTTCCTTGCGGGCCTTGTCGGTGGCCTCTCGGACTTTGGCGCCAACGGTGGTATCGGTGCTCGTTCCATTGGCCGCAGGCTTTTCGCCGCAGGCGGCCAACGGGATTGTCAGTGCCAAGGCGAGCAGGGATGCGTTGAGGATCTTCATGGTGTGCGTTCCGTTGCGATTGGAAGGGATTAGCGTTTTTTGGGCAGATCGACGCTGCCGCTGATGCCGGAGTGATTCACCGAGCCGCTGCCAAGCCGGTCAACCTTGAGGCTGGCGGCGCCACGGACGTCCAGGTCGCCCGAACCCAGCGAGCCCAGGCTCACCGCGCCACGGCTGTCACGTACATCGACATCGCCCGAGCCGATGCTTTCAATGCTGACTGCGCCTTGCACGCCCTGCAGCTCGACATCGCCGGAGCCGACAGTGCCAACCCGGGCGTCGCCGCGGACACCGTCGATCCTGGCGTCGCCGGAGCCCACCGAAAGTACGTGAAGCGAGCCGATGTTGTGGAACTCGATATCGCCTGACCCCACTGCCGCCGTTGCCAGACCCTTGATGTCACGCGCACTGACATCGCCAGAACCCACGTCGGCGCTCATGCTCTTGGCACCGACCAGAGAGGCATCACCGGAACCGACCTTGAGCTGTACCAGGATGTCGTCCGGCAGGCTGCCGGTCAGGTCCAGGTAGGCGTAGGTGTGGCCCATGTTGATGTTCAGCCCCTGGTTGCGGCGCTCCAGCGTCACCACCAACTTGTCGCCAACCTTGCGCTGGCTCAGCGAGAGCTGGTCCAGCAGTTCCTGGCTGGAAGCGCAGCCGCGTCCACTGATGGCCGCTTTCGCACCCGGGCTGGCCTGCAGGCGCAGATCGTGGCTGTTCACTTCGAACATCACGGTCTTGCTGCCGCCCAGGTCCAGGTTCAGCGACTGCGGTGCGGTAAACGCGCAGGGCTGGCTGGCGAAGGCTGCGCCCGGCGCAGCCAGCAATGCGGCAAGTACAAACGTCTTGTGCATGAACATTCTCCTGATCGAGCTTCAGATGTCGTCGCGACGGCGGCGCAGGTAAACAGCTGCGACGATGAGGGCGATGCCGACAACCGCGCCAATCCAGATGTCGGGATTGGACAGTACTTTGCTGAGGCTGTGATGCTGCAGCAACCACTGCACCAGATCGGCCGGCGTCTGCAGATCATTGTCACTGATGTTGGTGTCGGTCAAACCGCGAGGCAGCCACGATGACGGGAACACGCTGAGCAGGCCGCGGTAGGCAACGGTGTACCAGATCCAGCCCAGCGGCAGCTTCACGCCCGGCATGGCGCCGAGGATGCTGATCATGGTGCAGGCCAGCAGCGGGATCAGTACCGCCCACAGGAACGGCTTGGTCCGCACCAGCGCCGAGCAGAACATCAGCCAGCCCACGGTTGGCAGTGCCCAGAGCAGGCTTACCGGAAGCGTGCTCAGTACCAGGCCCAGGATGCGGAACGGGTGTGAGTGGGTGGCAATCGCCCAGGGGCTGGTGGCGCCGGCACCGGCCGCGCCCAGCATGGCGACTACCCACAGCACCAGGCCAACAGCCAGACCGATGGCCATCGCGATCAGCGGTGCCAGCACCAACGCCCACAGTGCCTTGGACAGCACGGTCTGGGTGTCGGAGACCGGCAATGACTTCCAGAACAGCACGCTGCGGTCGCGACGGTCGTCGTAGAGGCTGCCCAGCGCGTAGAAGAACACGACGAAGGCCAGGATCAACGAGGCCAGGAAGATGCCTGCCAGCAGCAGGCCATCGCCGAACGCGCCCATGACCTTGAGGTATTCGCTGACATCACCGGTATGGTTGATGCCATCGGAATTGCGTGCGGCGAACACGCCAATCAGCGCGCCGATGATGGCGAACAGGATGGCGATGCCGCCGGTGATGACCTGGGCCCAGACGAAGCCGCCCCGGTTTTCCCAGTACTCACGCTTGAGCAGCCATTTGAACTTGCCGAGCGGGGTGATGTGGTGAGCGGCGTTCATGCGTAGGTTCCCTTCATGGTGGCCACAAACAGGTCGGCCAGGCCGGGGGTGCGGATTTCGCCCATGGCGGCGAGTTGGTTGCGGTTGGCGCCATCAAACAGCAGCACGGTCTTGCCGAATGGCAGGGCGCGTTCTTCGATCGGACCAAGGGCACGGGCGGCCTGCAGTGTGTCGGCCGAGGCCAGCAGCTCGGTGTAACGCTCGGCCAGTGCCTCCATGTCGGAGGACAGCACGATCGAGCCGTCGCGGATGAACAGTACGTCGGTCAGGATGTGCTCGATCTCTTCCACCTGGTGGGTGGTGATGATGATGGTCTTCTGCTCGTCGAAGTAATCCTCCAGCAGGCGCTGGTAGAACTCCTTGCGATACATGATGTCAAGGCCCAGGGTGGGCTCGTCCAATACCAGAATCTTGGCGTCGATGGCCATCACCAGGGCAAGATGCAGCTGTACCACCATGCCCTTGGACATTTCCCGCACGCGTTGTTTGGGGCTGAGCTTGGTGTTGGCCAGGAAGCGTTCGCAACGGGCGCGGTCAAAGCGCGGATGCACACCGGCAACAAAGTCGATGGCTTCTTTGACCCGCAACCAACGTGGCAGCACCGCCACGTCGGCGATGAAGCAGACCTCATTCATCAGATCGTCGCGCTGGCTGCGCGGGTCCATGCCCAGTACCTGCAGGTCGCCGTCAAACGAGGTCAGGCCGAGCAGGGCTTTGAGTGCCGTGGTCTTGCCGGCACCGTTGGGGCCGATAAGGCCGACGATACGGCCCGGTTCGATGGTGAAACTGGTGTTGTCCAGCGCTGGCTTCTGCTTGTAGGCCTTGCGCAGGCCCTTGGCGGAAACGACGGCTTCGACGGCGGCGTTCATAGTGTGGTCCCCGGTGGCAGCAAATCTTCCATGGTCAGGCCCAGGCGCTGGATGCGCTCCAGCACGGCTGGCCATTCGTCATTGAGAAAACGATCACGCTCGTTGCCGCGCAGCTTCTGGGCGGCCTCCTCGGTCATGAACATACCAAGGCCACGGCGTTTCTCGACCAGGTTTTCGTCGGCCAATTCCTGATAGGCACGCGATACCGTGATCGGATTCAATTGGTACTCGGCCGCTACCTGGCGTACCGAGGGCAGGGCGTCGCCCGGCTTCAGGATCCCGTCCAGCATCATCGCAATCACGCGATCCTTCAGCTGGCGGTAAATGGGAGCGCCATCGCTCCACTGGATATCGCTCATGGGTCAGCTCCGCGAATTCAGCTGTGCGAAAGAAAAGTAAGGCATCGAAAGACTGGTCCGCATACGCCGGGCCGGTCGTTTCGCTTTGGGGGTTTCCTCGGCATCCTGCCCATCACCGCCCACCTGGGCTGCATAATCCTTGGCATCGGCAAGGCCGTTGCCGAGGGAGGTAGAGCAACCCAGCAACAGCAAGGTGCCTGTGACCATCAGTGCGTGGAGAGCGTGTCTGCCGTGCTTGGTGTTCATGAGGCCCCTGTGTAGGGTGGCTGGTGTTGTATGCAACTATAACACCGACACGCCGACATGCAACTGCTTCCTACCCAACTGATGGCATATGACGCCCCCAACCTGCTTGCAGCGCCCAGGAGAATCTAGTGAGTATTCGTAATTTATTGATTTCAATTGCTTTTATTGCAGGTGTCGGGGGCGCCATGGATGCGGCGGCAGGCCCCCTGCTGGACCGTAATTTCCGTTCTCTGGCCGGAAAAGACGAGGTGAACCTGAATCGCGCGTATGGCGGCAAGGTGTTGTTGGTAGTGAATACGGCCTCCAAGTGCGGATTCACCCCGCAGTACGAGGGCCTGGAGGCATTGCAACAGGAGTTGTCACCGCGTGGTTTTGCCGTATTGGGCTTCCCGTCCAATGATTTCAAAGGCCAGGAGCCGGGCAGCGAGGCGCAGATCCAGGAGTTCTGCACACTTACTTATGGGGTGAAGTTCCCCATGTTCGAGAAAGTGCATGTGATTGGACCGGAGGCAACGCCGCTGTACCAGGACCTGACCCGCCTCAGTGGCGTTGCGCCGGGCTGGAACTTTCATAAATATCTGATTTCCCGCGATGGGCGCGTGCTGGCGCAGTTTCCAAGCAAGGTGAAGCCGGATGACCCGGAACTGCGTGCGGCAATCGATCGCGCGCTGGCCGCAGCGGCACCACAGCGCTGACGCGCCTCGACATCTGCGGTGCGCGTGCGACAATATCGCCCCTCGCGCCGCCGGTGGCGTTTGTTCACTTCCAGGAATGCAGCGAATGAAGATGGGAAAGCGTGGCGCGGTTGCGTCGCTTCTGATTTTGGCGATGGCGGCCCCCGGGGTCGTTTTTTCGCAACAACCTGCCGCTGCGGCGGCGACCAAGGAGAAGTCTGTTTTGACCTCGGATCGTGAAAAGATTGGTTACGCCATCGGCATCGACGTGGCCAGCTCGTTTGAGCCGGTTGCCTCGGAAGTAGACGTGGCCGCAATGCGCCGCGCTGTTGAGAACGCCTTTGCTGGCGGCCAGCCGCTGTTGTCGCAGGAAGATGCGCAGAAGACCGATCAGGCGCTGCGCACCGTGATGATGGCCCGTTCGGGCCAGCAGGTTCCGGGCATGGCACCGGGCAGTGCACCGCCGTCGGTTGACCGCGAAAAGGTCGGCCTGATGCTGGGCAGCTTTGCCGTTGGTCCGTCGCTGGCACGCATCAAGAATGATATTGATCTGAATTCCGTCTTCCAGGCCATCAGCACCGTGTTCGCCAAGGGCACCCCGCTGATGACCCACGAGCAGGCGCAGGGCGTGCTGCAGGCATTCAGCGCCACCAAGGAAGCTGAAATGAAGGCTGAGGCCGGCAAGGCCGCTCAGACCAACCGTGAAGAAGGCAATGCCTTCCTCGCCAAGAACAAGACCCAGCCGGGCGTGGTGACCACCGCTTCGGGCCTGCAGTATCAGGTGATCCGCGCCGGCAGCGGCGAGCGCCCGATGGCCAGCAGCCGCGTGCGTGTGAACTACGAAGGCAAGCTGCTCAACGGCGAAGTGTTCGACAGCAGCTACCAGCGCGGTCAGCCAGTTGATTTTGGTCTGGACCAGGTCATCAAGGGCTGGACCGAAGGCGTGGCGCTGATGCCGGTCGGTTCCAAGTACCGTTTCTGGATTCCGGGCGAACTGGCCTACGGCGAAGCCGGTACCCAGGGTGGTCCGATTGGTCCGAACGCGACGTTGAGCTTCGACGTCGAGTTGCTGGGCATCATGCCGTAAGGCTGAGTTACGGAGTAGGCGCAACCATGCGTGTAGCTATTTTCGGAACCGGCTATGTGGGTCTCGTTACCGGGACCTGCTTGGCGGAAGTAGGGCACGATGTGGTCTGCGTCGATATCGACCAGGCCAAGGTCGACGGTTTGGAGCGGGGCATCATCCCGATCTACGAACCTGGCCTGGAGCCGATGGTGAAGGCCAACTACGCCTCCGGGCGTTTGGCCTTCACCACCGACGCGGCGAAGGCCATCGACCACGGTGAAGTGATCTTCATCGCGGTCGGTACGCCGCCGGATGAAGACGGCAGCGCCGACCTGCAGTACGTGCTGGCAGTGGCCCGCACCATCGGCCGCCATCTGGCGCGGCCCACGGTAGTGGTCAACAAGTCGACGGTGCCGGTAGGTACCGCTGACAAGGTTCGTGCTGCCATCGCTGAAGAGCTGGCAGCGCGCGGGCAGGAGATCGCCTTCGATGTGGTCTCCAATCCCGAATTCCTGAAAGAAGGCGATGCGGTCGCAGATTGCATGCGCCCGGATCGTATCGTCATTGGTGCCAACAACGCCCATGCGGTTGCAGTGTTGCGGCGGTTGTATGCGCCGTTCAACCGCAACCGCGACCGTGTTGTGGAAATGGACGTGCGTTCGGCCGAACTGACCAAGTACGCCGCCAATGCGATGTTGGCGACCAAGATCAGTTTCATGAATGAGATTGCCAATATCGCCGAGCGTGTAGGCGCCGATATCGAGCAGGTGCGCCAGGGCATGGGCTCTGACCCACGTATCGGTTGGCACTTCATTTATCCAGGTGCTGGTTACGGTGGCTCCTGTTTCCCCAAGGACGTGCAGGCTTTGGCGCGTACTGCTGCCCAGCATGGCCACCAGCCACAGCTGCTCAATGCGGTCGAGGCGGTAAATGCAGCCCAGAAGGGCCATCTGTTCGAGCTGATCCAGCGGCACTACGACCGCGGTGAGGACGAAGGCGTGCGCGGTAAGACCTTCGCCGTGTGGGGCCTGGCATTCAAACCAAACACCGACGATATGCGCGAGGCACCGAGCCGGCGCGTGTTGGCGCAGTTGTGGGAAGCCGGTGCCAAGGTGCAGGTGTTTGATCCAGAAGCCATGGACGAGGCCCGTCGCGTTTTTGGTGAGCGCGAGGACTTGGTTTTCTGCGACTCCGCATTTGCAGCTCTGCATGATGCAGACGCTTTGGTGGTAGTCACCGAGTGGAAGCAGTTCCGCAGCCCGGACTTTGCACGCATGCGCGAAGCGCTGGGTGATGCGGTGGTATTTGATGGCCGTAACCTCTACGACCCGGCTGAAATCGAAGCCGCAGGCCTGGCGTATTACGGCATAGGTCGAGGGCGTTCCGTACATGCATGAAACAACTCCCGAGCAGCGCGAGCAAGCGCTGGAAGCACGTCTGGTTGAACTGGAGATGCGTGTCTCCTTCCAGGAGCACGCGTTGGCGGAGATGAGCGAAGCATTGGCTGATGCCCGCATGCAGGGCTCGCGCAACGCTGATCTGCTGCGCCACCTACTTGATGACCTGGGCAAGGTGCGCACGGCGTTGTACGCCGACGCCGCCGATGAACCACCGCCCCCGCACTACTGATATTTCCTATGAGTGACAATATTCGCGACCAGCTGCTAGGGCTGGGTTTCAAGCCTGCTCCCAAACCGGAGCGCAAGCCGGAACCGCGCCGTGATGGCCGCCCGCAGGGCAAGCCTGGCCAAGGCCGACCACAGCAGGCAGGCAACAAGCCTGCTCATGCAGGCAAGCCGGCGCAGCACGGCAAGCCGTCCCATCCGGGCAAGCCCGGGCAGGGCAGGCCGCAGCAGGGTCCGCGCAAGCCACGCTCACAGGAAGACATCGACCTGGCCAAGGCCTATGCGATCCGTGCGCAGAAGGAAAAGGACGAACGGATCCAGGCCGAACAGGCCAAGCAGGAAGAAGCACGCCTGCGCCGTGAAGCGCGCGCCAAGCTCGATGAGCTGATCAAGGACAAGGGGCTGAATGATCCCAACGCCGACATTGCCCGTCACTTCCCGTACGGCGGCAAGATCAAGCGCGTCTACGTCAACGCTGATCAGCTCAAGGCGCTCAACGCTGGTGAGCTCGGTGTGCTGCAGCAAAACGGTCGCTACCTGCTGGTGACAGCCGAAGTGTTGGCGCAGGCCGAGGATATCTTCACCCAGGCCGTGGCGTTGAAGGTCGACCCGAATGCTCCGGCAGATGCTGATCCGTACGCGGACCCGCAGTACCAGGTGCCGGACGATCTGGTCTGGTAAACGATTGGCTATGATGCAGATAACGGGCGCCGCTGGCGCCCGTTTTTTTAACGGGGAAAATGATGCAGGGACAGTTGAAGCAGGAAGGCTATCTCCCCCACGTTGACGGCCTGCGGGCCATTGCCGTGCTCGCTGTCATCTTCTACCACCTCAATCCGAGCTGGTTGCCGGGCGGGTTTACCGGCGTGGATGTCTTCTTCGTCATTTCCGGCTACGTGGTCAGCGCGTCAGTGGCGCGAACTTCCGGGTTCATCGGCTGGAAGGGGATGTTGGCCTTCTATGCGCGACGCATGCGCCGGATCATGCCGGCGCTGGTGGTGTGTCTGCTGGCAACCGGTCTGCTGAGCACTTTGTTCATTCCCGAATCCTGGCTCAGCGAAACCGGCGGCAAGACAGGGCGCATGGCCTTTGTCGGGCTGAGCAACTGGGTGTTGGCGGGCACGGGCAATGACTATTTCTCGCCCCGTAGTGAGTTCAACCCTTACACGCATACTTGGTCGCTGGGCGTGGAGGAGCAGTTCTACCTGCTGTTCCCGTTGTTGTTCATGGCTTGGTTCAAAGGCGGGCGGGGTAGGGGCTTGTCGATGCTGCTGTTTGGCCTGGCCACGGCCGGGTCGCTGCTGTTTGCGATAAGCCGCGCGCTGCAGGGCGGGCAAGAGATCGCCTCCTTCTATCAGACCACCACGCGGTTCTGGCAGTTGGGTGCGGGCGTGCTGCTGTTCCAGCTGCTCGATATGCGTGGGCGTACGGACAGTGAAGCGCGTCCAACAGGGCTTTGGTCCATGCTGTTGCAGTTGGGCAGCGCCAGCTTGCTGGCCTACGGTCTGTGGGCTGCGCGCCCCGGTCACTCACCGTGGATCGATGGCTTGTGGCCGGTGCTTGGCACGTTGGGGTTGCTGGGGCTGTTGCACCGTTCCGCCGCCGGCTGGATTGGTAGCAGTCTTTCGGCGCGGCCGATGCTGGTGATAGGGCGGATGTCATACTCGCTGTATCTATGGCATTGGCCGGTATTCGTGCTGTTCCGCTGGACGCTTGGTCTGGACTCGCTGTTCACCGGTGCACTGGCATTGGCTTGCACGGCGATGTTGGCTTGGCTGTCTTGGCGCTGGGTCGAGCAACCGCTGCGCTTTGGCAGGCGCTGGCGTGGCCCGGATCTGCGCTGGGTGGCCGGCGGCGTGATGGTGTTGCTGCTGGGTATGGGCGTGCAGAAACAACTGGAGCGCGCTGCCAAGCACATCTCTTTGAGTACGGTCAGTCGCCATCCGCTGGACTGGTACCCGTCTGCCAAAGGTTTGAAAAAGGAATTCCCTGATTGCGAACTCGTGGTGTCGCGCCTGCCGGTAGCGGGTGGCCAGGTACAGCAGTTCGAGCGCGGCAAGTGCGCTGCAGGGCCGGGGGACGAGCGGCGCCTGTTCGTGGCTGGCGACTCGCATGCGCTGGCTTATGGCGAAATGCTCCGCCGCGTGGTTCTGCTCGACGGTGGACAGGCCCGTCTGTACGCCAACACCGGCTGCGCGCTGGTCGGATTGCAGGGCCGGCAACAAGCCGATCCGGGCTGCAATGCCTACGTGCAAAGCACGCTCGCCGACGTTGCTGCGCAGGCGCGTACCGGTGACGTCTTGTTCCTGCCTGGTCTGCGGGTGCCGCGCCTGGTTGAGCAGTACGGGTTGTTCGATCAGCAGCAGGCGTTTTCAGCGGTGCAGAGTGAGGCATCTGCCGCCCAGCGTGCTATCGACGTGCGCACTGCAATCGCCGAGCTCAAGCCCTTGGCCGATCGCGGTGTGCGGATCGTCCTGGAAGCGCCAAAGCCGGTGTTGGGGGCGCCGCCGTTCCGTTGTTCGGATGCGTTCAATCGTGGCAATCCTATCTGCGTGAATGGCATGGCGGTTTCGCGCGAGCGAATGGAGGCGCTACGGGCTCCTGCGTTGTCCAGCTTGCGACAAGTTGCGCACGCACTGCCTGGCGCGAGTGTATGGGACCCCTTGCCGGTATTGTGTCCAGGGAAGACCTGCCAGCCCGGGCAAGCGGGCAAGCCGCTCTATTTCGACGGTGACCACTTGAGTGGTCACGGCAATCGAGCGTTGCTGCCCTCATTCCGCAGTCATCTGGCGACGGAAGTGCATTGAGTCGAGTGCATCCTGCGTTCGGGCGTGGAGAAAATGATCTCCCACTTGCCGCGAAATCGTCGGCTGAACGTTCTTGCTTGCCAGTGCAGCGTGATCGGGTATCAGCTGCCCGATTCCAACGGCCCGTCAGGTGACTGGCTCAACGGGGTGCTGCAACGTAACGGGCGCTGGCACTGCCGCGTAAACCCGTTCCGGGTTCGGGGTTGAGTGACAGGCGCATCTGGATGGCGCGGTCTTCGCCGTCACCGTGCCAGGTGTAGGTGTGGACCGCCCAGCCCCTTTCGTCTATGGAAGTAAGTTCCGCCGCTGAGGTGTAGCCCGCCGGGGCCATCCGGCCAAGGTCGCCGAACTCTTTGGCGAGTCCTTTGGCATTGCCGCTGAAGATGGTTATTCGGCAGGTGCCATCATCGGCCCAGGAGAAGCCATAGGGGACACCTTCGTAGCTGACATACCAGGCCTTGCCGGGTTTGTGGCCGAGGAACTCCTTAGCCTCCGCATCCTGCACGCGGTTGCCCCGGTTGCTCATCACCTCGGCGAATGTATCGGGCTTGTCGAGAAGATCGATGCAGACCCCGGCGAACATGCCGATCGGGGCAAGCGAGTCGTCGCTGGCGAGCGCAGTGCCGGTCGCAATCAGCGGTATAGCCGCCAGCAAGGTGTACAAGCTGGAACCGTATTTCATGACAGAGCCCCCTGTGCCGTGAGATGGCGCAGTTATAGCAGGGGTTTGGCCTGCCTGCAGGTTTCAGTGCAGGAGCCGGGCCTGGCGTGAAGGCGGCAGCCAGTACCAGGCGATCAGGGTGCCGAGCAGGGCGAAACAGCCGCCGACGATGAAGGCGACCTTGCCGTCACCGAACTGCCAGAGCTGACCAGCAATCAGGGCGCCGAGCACGCCGCCCAGCCCGGACGAAAAGCCATAGAACAGTCCTTGGCCGTGCCCGTTCAGATTGCCCGGGAAGTAGCGCGCCAGCAGCTGCATTGCCGAGGCGAAGAACGCGGCGAAGCCCAGGCAATGGGTGGTCTGGGCGACCAGCATCACCGGCAGGTTCTCCGGCCACAGGGCGGTTGCCCACCAGCGCAACACAGCGCTGCCCATGGAGATGATCAGCAGCCAGCTGGCATCCCAGCGGCGGAAGAAGCGCGCGATCAGGAAAAACACGGCGACTTCGAATACCACGCCGACGGTCCACATCAGGCCGAGCAAGGAGGTGCTGTAGCCGTGCTGGTCCATGTAAAGCGAGAAGAACGTGTAGTACGGGCCGAACGACAGCTGTTCGAGGAAGGCGGCAATGAAGAAGGCCATCACCGGTTTCTGTCGCACGATGCTCCAGAAGCCAGCGTCGTGTTGGCTGCGCGAGCCGATATTGCGCGCGTAACGATTGATGAAGGCTGAGCATGTCATCAGTACGAACAGCGGCAGCATCAGCCATGGCAGCTTGCCGGCACCGTGCTTTTCAATCAGCCAGCCGAACAGGGTGACGACGATGATGAAGCCCACCGAGCCCCAGACCCGGATCATGCCGTAGCGATGACTGTCCGCGCCCAGATGAGTGAGGGTGATCGATTCGAACTGCGGCATGACCGCGTTGTAAAAGAAGCAGAACGCGATCATCACCGCGTACAACGTCCACGGCGGTGCGGGTACAAGGAAGCCGACGAAGCAGGCGATGGTCAGTACACAGCCCACGCGCAGCCAGCGGATCGGACGCGGCGAAACGGCCGCCAGCGAGGTCCATGTGCTGGGGGCGATCACCCGCGTGGCGTACCACAGGCTCATCATCACGCTGATGGCGGTGACGGTCATGCCGCGCGACTGCAGGTACAGGCTCCAGTACGGCGTGAACGCGCCAAGCGCGGCGTAGTAGAAGAAGTAGAAGCTCGACAAGCGTGCGGTTGGCACGGCCTGCGATGGCAAGGCAACGGACGTCATGGCAAGGCGCTGGATGCGCTGGGCAGGCAAGGAGGGGGCGGCATAAGCCGCAGCGCCTATTGTGCCTTTTGCTGGCTTTGGATGGCAGATCGAGGAGAGGTTATCGCGTCGGTTTTGGGTGTTTCGGACCGGTTCCGCTCGCGAACATAGGCCGGTCGTGGTTTGTAGGAGCGGCGTCAGCCGCGAAGCTGATGCTGCTCCAGTTTTCGAGATATATGCCAGCTGACAATCCGCTCGCTTCGCGGCTTACGCCCCTCCCACAAACAGCAGGTGTTTGCGCTTTGTCGGTAGCCCGGGAAGCGCAGCGCACCCGGGAAACAGGGGTGAAGGCTTCCGATTGTGGGAGCGGCGTAAGCCGCGAAGCTGGTGTTTCTGCAGTTATCGAGATACGTGACAGCTGACAAATCATTTGCTTCGCGGCTTAAGCTGCTCCTACAAACAGCCGGGCTGGGACTGTTTGAGTTGTTTTGCCGCGCTCTGGCCGGTAGCAGAGGTCAGGGCTTGGCCTTGGCGTTCCACTCGGCGACCTGCGCCTTCGTCTCAGCCAGCATGGCGTCCAGCGCGGCGCGGTCGTAGACCTTGCCACGCATCACAACGGTATTGATCGCGCGCGTGGCTTCGATGTCCTGCAGGGGGTTGCGGTCCAGCAAAACCAGGTCCGCAGCCTTGCCTTCGGCTACCGCACCGTAGCGGTCCAGCTTGTCGAACCAAGCCGGGCCAGCGCGGGTTGCCGACTGCAGCGCCTGAATTGTTGTCAGCCCTTCGCGCACGTACAGCGCGAGTTCGTTGTGTAGGCCGATTCCGGGGAAGTTGTAGGAATTCAGGAACCCAGCGTCGGTGCCGGCCATGATGCGCACGCCCGCTTCCTGCAGCATCGGCAGCACCGCGGCCACCTCAGCGTAATGCGCATGGCGGGCTTCGATTTGTGCGGGCGTGGCCTTGGCGGCGCGTTCAACGCGCCAGGTGTAAGTGTCGCGCAGTCCCGGACCGATGTAAGCCAGATAGGGATCATTGTCGCGCGGTTCGACATCGAGGAAGTCGATGATGCGGCCGCCATCCAATGTCGGGGTCACCGCAACGCCGAGTTCGGCGAAACGGCGATAGGCCGCCATCGCCGTGGCGCGGTCGAAGCCGGTGCGCAGCCTGCGATTGGCTTCGGCGCGGTCGATTTTGCCGGCGCCGAAATCAGCGGCGATCGCAGCTTCATCCTTCACGCCAGCCTTGTAGGCGTAGTCCAGATGTTCGATCGAGCTCATGCCGGCCTCGATTGCCTGACTCACGGTCAATGCCATCGGCACGTGACCAGAACTGCGCATGCCGCGCGCCTTGGCCTGACTGACGGCGTAGAGAAACAGCTCCGGCTTCAGCGTGCTGTCAGTGATTTTCACGAAATCGACCTGATCGCGCTGCTCGCGGTCCAGCGCTGCATCCACACCTGCCTTGTCGCCGGCCTCGATCGTGCCTTTCCACACCGGCGCCAGGCCTTCGATCTTGGCGCCGGAGGTAAACAGCTGCGGCCCGAACAATTGGCCACTGGCAATCTGTCCGCGCCACGACAATACCTGTTCGGCCAGATCGCCGGACGCATCACGCACCGTGGTGATGCCATGCGCCACATAAAGCGGCAGCAGGGCCTTGTTCTCTTCGATCAGTGCCGGACCACCGCCAAAGTGAACGTGCATGTCCCACAGGCCGGGAATCAGGTAACGGCCGCGGCCATCGATGGCGGTGGTCGCGCGCCACTGCGTGCCCACGCGCGCATCGTCACCGACGGCGACGATGCTGCCATCGCGGATGGCGACGCTCTGGTCGGTGATCGCGCGGCCATGTTCGACATCGATCACGGTTGCATGGCGGATCACTACGTCCGCCTGGGATTGGGCGGCGATTGCGGGCGAGATGGTTGCTGCGAGTGTGGTCAGCAGCAGGCCGAACGTGGTCTTCATCGGTGTTTCCAGTGGTGGGTGGTTGCCGGTCAGTACGGGTGCGTGGAGTGGTTCAATGAGCACCTGCTGCGCGTAGCAGGTGCTCAACAGCGTTTTGCCGACGTTGTTGCGCATGTGCCAGCGGCGTGACGCCCTGCGCATCGGCAAGGTTGACGTCGGCACCGGCGGCAATGAGCAATTGGGTGATCTGCGCGTAGCGTTGGCTGCCGTCACCAAGGATGACGGTCTCCAGCAAGGCGGTCCAACCCAGGTTGTTGATGTGGTCGACGTCAACGCCGGCCTCGATCAGCAGCTGCACCGTGCTGACATGGCCGCGTTCGGCTGCTGGTATCAAGGCAGTGCCGCCATAGCGGTTGGTGCTGCGCAGGTCGGCACCGTGTGCGATGGTCATGCGCAGGATTTCGGTCTGCCCGCTGGCACCGGCGTACAGATAGGGGCTGTCCTGGAGCTGATCTTTTGCGTTGACATCGGCCCCTGCGGCGATCAATACGCGTGCAGCTTCCACCTGCCGCGCACGGATGGCGATCAGCAAGGGGGTGCGTCCGCTCGCATCGCGGCTGTCGATGCTGCTGCCTTGGCTGAGCAATACCGCGATGCGCTGGGTGTCGCCGGCTTCGGCCGCACCTTGCAACTGCTCCGCGATTGCCGGGCTCGCGCCGACGCAGCTTGATGTCAGTAGCGCCGCGGCCAATACCGGTACGGTGATCCAGTTCTCTACGGTCATTGCCTGCCTCTGTCCGGGTTTCTGTGCATTTGCGGCGTGGTAGGGCGTTTGCCCAAACCTGCAGGCGATGCTACAAGTGCGGCGATCCATCGTGAAATTAAATGTCATGGTCGACTCCAGTTCAAAAACAAATAGGGCCTACTTCGACCTGGATCTGCTGCGGGCGTTGGTGATGGTGGCCGATTGCGGCAGTTTCACCGCTGCGGCCGCGCGTCTGCATTCCACCCAGTCCACCATCAGCCAGAAAGTACGGCGGCTGGAGGACCTTGCCGGGCACCGTCTGCTGGATCGCGGCGTGCGCGATGTGCGACCGACGGACATTGGTGAGACCGTGTTGGGCTACGCCCGGCGTATGTTGTCGCTCAACGAGCAGCTGGCAGAAGCTTTGTCGGGTGATGGTGCGGCGGTGGTGATAAGGCTGGGCGTGCCGGAAGATTTCGCTGCCGGGCGTACCACGCCGGTGCTGGCGGAATTCACCAGGGCCTATCCGCGGGTGAAGCTGGAAGTCAGCAGCGGCTTGAGTCGCGCCTTGGCCGAGGGCTACGACCGCGGCGAGCTCGACCTGATCCTGGTGAAGCAACGTCGTGGCAGTCGCGAGGGCGTGGCATGTTGGCCGGAACCGATGTGCTGGGTGGACAGCGCCAGCAGTCCCTCGTTTGGGACAGAGCCGGTGCAGCTGGTGGCGTTTCCGCCGCGTGGCATGTACCGCGAAGACATGATCGACGCGATTGAAAGCCTGGGTCGGCGTTGGCGCATCAGCTTCACCAGTTCCAGCCTTGGCGGTATCCAATCAGCGGTTGCTGATGGTCTGGGCATCAGCCTTTTGCCGGCGCGGGCGATGACAGCCGGACATGTGGAGCTGGGGGTGGAAACTGGCTTGCCGCGGATCGACAGCGTCGAGCTGGCCGTCCTGCACCGCCCGTCAGCGGACCCTGAAGCCAAGGCCTTGGCAGTGTTGTTGATCCAGATGCTTGAGCAGGAAATGGGCTGAGGTCTGCGACAGCAGGGCAGCCGTCGACTTCCAATCAGGCTAGAACAGATCTTCGACCGGCGTATCCAGCAGTTCCTTGGCGCCATGGGTGAAGCGGCGCAGGCTGGAAATGCCCAGGTCGCGGATCAGCGAATGGGTGCTGTGCGGCAGGGCGGCATCGTAGATGTCCTGCGGTGCGACGTTTTTGCCGTGCACACCTGGCAGCAGATCGATGCCGGCAGCTGCATAGCAGTGCTGCACCATCGCCGAGCAATACAGCGCGCCTTCCTTGGACAGCAGGTTGCTGCGTCGGCGCAGGCGGGTACTGTGCATCGCAAACAAGGTGCCGACCAGTTCGCTCAGCGAATAACTGGACAGCCCTGACAGCAGATCCAGTGCGGCAATCTGCACCTTATGGGTTTGTGCGGCATCCAGGCCGAAGTCGAGGATGGCCAGGTTGGGGAAGGCTTCGTCGTCGAAGTAGCGATCGGCGCGGTTCTCCTGTGCACCGAGCCGCAGCTGGCGATTGCGCAGGTCCAGATCCGATTCCAATACCCACCAGTGGCCGTCCAGTCGTTGCTCGCTGAACAGAAACGCGTGCGACCACAGGCTGCGGTGGCCGTCCTGGGTCAGTGGCGCCTGTGCCTTGCGGATGGCCTTGCCGACCCAGTCATCGGTGCCACACAGGCCGATGCGACCGGCTGCGGCATGCTTGCGGATCAGCTCTGCATTGCGGCTTTGCATGGGCTTTGGGCTTGGAGGGCTGCGGGCAGGATAGGCGCTGGCGGCGCTGTTGTCGCCGCCTGCAGTTGCTGGTTATTCCGGATCGTAGTCGAGGTTGGAGGCGAGCCAGCGTTCTACCTGCGCCCGCTCCACGCCCTTGCGCTTGGCGTAGTCGGTGACCTGCTCGCGTGATACCCGGCCAACCACGAAGTACTGGCTTTGCGGGTGGCTGAAGTAATAGCCGGACACCGCAGCGGTTGGCAGCATGGCGAAGCTTTCGGTCAGCGACATGCCGATGCCTTCGGCGTCCAGCAGCTGGAAGATGGTCTGCTTTTCACTGTGCTCAGGACAGGCCGGGTAACCCGGGGCAGGGCGGATGCCGCTGTACTTCTCGGCGATCAGCGCCTCGTTATCGAGTTGCTCGTCCTTGGCGTAGCCCCAGAACTCGGTGCGTACCCGCTGATGCAGACGCTCGGCCATGGCTTCGGCCAGGCGGTCAGCCAAGGCCTTGAGCAGGATGGCGTTGTAGTCGTCGTGGTCCGCCTCGAAGCGAGCAACGTGCTCATCGATGCCGATGCCGGCGGTGACCGCGAATGCACCAATCCAATCCTGCTTGCCACTGTCTGCTGGCGCGATGAAATCGGCCAGGCAGAAGTCGGGGCGCTCGGCTGGCTTGTCGACTTGCTGGCGCAGGTCGTGGCGGGTGTGCGGCCGCCCACGCCAACCGAGCCCCGCGCCCGCTTGCGGGAGAGGGGTTGGGGTGAGGGTGCGAGGCGTAAGCGATGGAGCCAAAAGCTCGCCCTCATCCGCCCTTCGGGCACCTTCTCCCGCATGCGGCAGAAGGGAAGCAGCGGCACCTTCTCTCGGTGGGAGAGGGGAGATACGCACATCGTCGCCATCACTATTCGCCGGCCAGATCCCAAACACAGCCCTGGCCGTCAACCACTTCTCATCAACAATCCGCTTCAACATAGCCTGCGCATCGGTGAACAGATCACTGGCCTGCGGACCCACGATCTCGTCGGTCAGAATCGCCGGGTACTTTCCAGCCAGTTCCCAGGCCTGGAAGAAGGGCGTCCAGTCGATCACTGGCAGCAGATCTTCCAGCGGATAGTTGTCGAACACATGCACGCCCGGCTGGTTCGGCGTTGGTGGGGTGTAATGGCTCCAGTCGCAGGTAAAGCGTTGGCCGCGCGCATGCTCCAGCGAGACCAGGCGCTTGGCATCACCGCGGTTGCGATGGCGCTGGCGGATGTCGGCATAGTCGGCATCGTTGGCGGCGACGAAGCTGGTGCGCAGTTCGCGCGAAATCAGCGACTGGGCGACACCGACTGCACGCGAGGCGTCCTTCACCCACACCGTTGGCGCGCTGTAGAACGGGTCGATCTTCAGCGCGGTATGCGCGCGCGACGTGGTGGCGCCACCAATCATCAACGGCATCTCGAAGCCCTGGCGCTGCATTTCCTTGGCGACGTGGCTCATCTCCTCCAGCGAAGGAGTGATCAGCCCGGACAGGCCGATGATGTCGGCATTCTCGGCACGGGCGGCGTCCAGGATCTTCTGCGCCGGCACCATCACCCCAAGGTCCACCACTTCAAAATTGTTGCAGGCAAGCACCACGCCGACGATGTTCTTGCCGATGTCGTGCACGTCACCCTTGACCGTGGCCATGATGATCTTGCCGTTGGACTTGCCGATATCGCCGGTGCGCGCCTTCTCTTCCTCGATGAAAGGCAGAAGATAGGCCACGGCTTTCTTCATCACGCGCGCCGACTTCACCACCTGCGGCAGGAACATCTTGCCGGCGCCGAACAGGTCGCCGACCACGTTCATGCCATCCATCAGCGCGCCTTCGATCACATCCAGCGGACGACTGGACTGCTGGCGGGCTTCTTCGGTGTCTTCCTCAACCCAGGCATCCAGACCTTGCACCAGCGCGTGGGCAAGGCGATCGCGTACTGGACGCTCACGCCAGGCCAGGTCTTCGACCTTCTTCTCGCCCTTCTTGCCCTTGTAGCGCTCGGCGATTTCCAGCAGTCGCTCGGTGCCGTCGCGGCGACGATTGAGGATCACGTCCTCCACGCGTTCGCGCAGTTCCGGGTCGAGCTGGTCGTAGATCGGCATCGCGCCGGCGTTGACGATGCCCATGTCCATGCCTGCCTTGATGGCGTGGTACAGGAACACCGAGTGGATCGCCTGCCGCACCGTTTCATTGCCACGGAACGAGAACGAGACGTTCGAGACGCCACCGGACACATGGCAATGCGGCAGCGTGCGCTTGATGATGCGGGTGGCTTCGATGAAGTCCACCGCATAGTTGTCGTGTTCCTCGATGCCGGTGGCCACGGCAAAGATGTTGGGATCGAAGATGATGTCTTCTGGCGGGAAGCCGACCTGCTCGGTCAGGATGCGATAGGCGCGGGTGCAGATTTCCACCTTGCGCTCGCAGGTATCGGCCTGACCGACTTCATCGAATGCCATCACCACCGCAGCGGCGCCATAGCGGCGCACCAGGCGAGCGTGTTCGATGAACAGTTGTTCGCCTTCCTTGAGCGAGATCGAGTTGACTACGCTCTTGCCCTGCAGACATTTCAGGCCGGCTTCGATCACGCTCCACTTGGAGGAATCGACCATCACCGGGATGCGGGCGATATCCGGCTCGGACATGATCAGGTTGAGGAACCGCGCCATTGCCTTCTCGGAATCGATCAGGCCTTCGTCCATGTTTACGTCGAGGATCTGCGCACCGCTGGCGACCTGCTGGCGGGCGACGTCGACGGCTTCCTCGTAGCGTTCTTCCTTGACCAGCTTGCGGAACTGCGCGCTGCCGGTGACGTTGGTGCGCTCACCGACGTTGATGAACAACAGGTCGGGGGTGATGACCAGCGGTTCCAGGCCGGACAGGCGGGTGTAGTGGCTTGCGGTGTCGTTGCTCATTACCAGACCTTGAAAACCTGTCCGTTGGCGATGCCATCGATGCTGCGCTGGTAGGCCAGTGCGGCGCGGGCGGCGGTGACCGGTTCAAAACCGGGGAAGAAATCGCCATAGGCATTGAGCGCTTCGCACAGCACGCTTGGGCTTACTGCGTTGATGCGCAGCCCGCGCGGCAATTCGAGCGCGGCGGCGCGGACGAAACCCTCAATGGCGGCGTTGACGCTGGTAGCACTGGCGCCTTGGGCGATCGGCTGCTCGGTGAGGATGCCGGTGGTCAAGGTGATGCTGCCGCCATCGCGCAGATGCTGCTGGCCCAGCAAGGCCATGCGTACCTGGCCGAGCAGCTTGTCGTGCAGCCCCTGCGCGAACTGCGCCGGGCTCATTTCCGTCAACGGCCCGAAGTGGACATTGCCGGTGGTGGCGACGATGGCGTCGAGTGGACCGACTGTCTGCAGCAGTGCGGTCACGCTGTCATCGCTGCCAAGATCAACGCTGTGCAGCGGGTCCGAACGCGATGCGGTGATGACTTGATGGTGTTGCTGCAGATGTTGCGCAACCGCCGAACCCAGGGTGCCACTGGCGCCGATCAGGAGGATCTTCTTCATCGTGTAGTCCTCAGGCAGCCTTGGCTGCAGCCAGTGGCAGCGCCCGCGGCGGCAACCCGGCAACGGCTTCGGCAATGGCGCGGATGTGATCGGGGGAGGTGCCGCAGCAGCCGCCGACCAGATTAAGTAGCCCCGATTCGGCGAATTCTTTCAGTGTGGTCGCCATTTCCTCGGGCGTCTCGTCGTACTCGCCGAAGGCGTTGGGCAGGCCGGCGTTGGGGTGGGCGCTGACATAGCCGCTGGACACCTGCGACAGCGTTTCCACATGCGGACGCATGTCAGTCGCACCCAGCGCGCAGTTGAAGCCGATCGAAAGCGGCTGGCTGTGCGAGACCGAGGCATAGAAGGCTTCGGCGGTCTGCCCGGACAAGGTGCGGCCGGAGGCATCGGTGATGGTGCCGGAGATCATCACCGGCAGGCGCCCGCCACGCGCATCGAATACCTCTTCGATGGCGAACAAGGCAGCTTTTGCGTTGAGCGTGTCGAAGATGGTTTCCACCATCAAGGTATCGGCGCCACCGTCGATCAGGCCATCGATGGCTTCGCGGTAGGTGGCGCGCAGCTCATCGAAGCTGGTGTTGCGGAAGCCCGGATCGTTGACGTCGGGGCTGATCGAGGCAGTACGGCTGGTTGGGCCAAGCACGCCGATGACGAAGCGCGGCTTGTCCGGCGTGCTGGCTTCGATCGCGTCACAGCATTGGCGAGCTACCTGCGCGCCAGCCTTGTTCAACTCATACACCAGATGTTCAAGGTGGTAATCGGCCTGGCTGACCGAGGTGGCGTTGAAGGTATTGGTTTCCAGCAGATCCGCGCCGGCTTCGAGGTAGGCGGTGTGGATGCCGGCGATCACTTCCGGCTTGCTCAGCAGCAGCAGGTCGTTGTTGCCCTTCAGGTCATGCTCGCAGCCCGCGGCATGCGCGTGCTGGCTGTCGAAGCCGCCAACGAAACGCGCACCTCGATAATCATCTTCTTCAAGACGATGGCGCTGGATCATCGTGCCCATGGCGCCGTCGATGATCAGGATGCGCTGTTCAAGCGCACTGAGCAGCTTGCCAACGCGTTCGGGATGGAGCCAGGGCAGGGCGTGCATGGGGCAATCAACCAGGTAGGTGTATCAGGGACGATGCGCGATCAGCGAGATCACTTCGAAATGGGGCGGGCGCTTCTCGCGAGTGACGGTCTCCAGGCTGGAAACCTCAAGGCCGGCCTTCTCGACGAACTTGCGCAGTTCCTTGCCGGTGAAGCCAAGGTTGACGTGGCCATAGGCCTCGACTGCGGCCTTGTGCTCGTGGCGGGCAAGGCTGCACAGCATCAGGCGACCCTGCGGGCGCAGCACGCGGGCACATTCGGCAACCGCCTTGGCTGGTTGGGCGGCATAGGTGAGGGCGTGCATCATCACCACCAGGTCGAAGCTGCCATCGGCGAACGGCAGCTTGTGCATGTCGCCTTCCAGCACCTCCACATTGGGCAGCTTGCGCAGACGTTCGCTGGCTGCAGCCACCACGCGGGCGCTGGTGTCGATGCAGACGTAGCGCTGTGCATGCGGGGCCAACAGCTCGGCCAGCACGCCGTCGCCGGAGGCGATGTCGAGCACGTCACCGGTTTCCAGCAAGGGCAGGGCGCTGCGGGCCATCGCTTCCCAGGTACGGCCCGGCGAGTAGTGGCGCTCCATGTCGCCAGCGACGCTGTCGGCCCAGTTCTGGTCGGCGGCGCGCATGGCCAGCACAGACGGCACGCGTTCGGCGTCCTGGCGCAGCAGCGGGTCGTCGCTGCCGCTGCTCAAGGCATGCCACAATGCGCGCTGCGCCGGATCCAGGGCGGCCTCGTCAAAGCGGTAATACGCCGAAACGCCTGCACGGCGATCACGCACCAAGCCGGCTTCCTTCAGCCTGGCCAGATGGGTGGATACGCGCGGCTGCGCCAGCGTGGTGATGGCCGACAGCTCGGCCACTGTCAATTCTTCCTGTTCCAGCAACGTCAGCAGACGCACGCGCGTCGCATCGGCGAACACTTTCAGACGGGTTGACCAGTCTTCCAGATCCATAAATATCTACCTATCGCGATATAGAGATATTCTCGCTGTGTTGCCAGTTTCGGTCAAGGCAATGCATAGGCTGAATGGGGTTGTGATGGTTACAATCGCAACTTGATAAACCCTGGGAGGGGTGTAGTGGACTTCAGTTTTTCCGACGAGCAGCTGATGCTGCAGGACGTCGCGCGTCGCATCGCCAAAGAAAAGATCGCCCCCAGCGCTGAGCACTTCGACGCTACCGGTGAATACCCGCTGGAAAACATCCGTCTGCTGGGTGAGAACGGCTTGATGGGCATCGAGGTGCCGGTCGAGTACGGCGGCTCCGGCATGGACCCGATTTCCAGCGTGCTGGCCATCATCGAGGTGTCGGCTGCGGACGCGGCGCATGCCACCATCATGTCGGTCAACAATTCGCTGTTCTGCAACGCTGTGCTGGGTTACGGCACCGAAGCGCAGAAGCAGACCTATGTGCGTGCGATTGCCGAAGGTAGCGAGATTGGCGCGTTCGCGCTGACCGAATCACAGTCCGGTTCCGACGCGACCGCGATGCGCTGCCGCGCGGTCAAACAGGCTGATGGTTCGTTCGTGATCAACGGCCAGAAGAGCTGGATCACCTCCGGCCCGGTGGCGCGTTACATCGTGTTGTTTGCGATGACCGACCCGGAACAGCGCTCGCGCGGCATCACCGCTTTCATGATCGACACCAGCAAGCCCGGTTTCGGCCGTGGCAAGACCGAGCCCAAGCTCGGCGTGCGTGCCTCGGCGACCTGCGAGATCGAGTTCCAGGACTACGTTGCCACTGCGGAAGATGTGATCGGCAAGGAAGGCGAAGGCTTCAAGATCGCGATGAGTCTGCTGGATTCGGGTCGCATTGGCATTGCCTCGCAGGCAGTGGGCATCGCCCGTGCAGCCTATGAAGCCTCGCTCGCCTATGTGAAAGAGCGCAAGTCGTTTGGTGCGCCGATTGGCAGCTTCCAGATGATCCAGGCCAAGATCGCAGACATGAAGTGCAAGCTCGACGCAGCGATATTGCTGACCTTGCGCGCAGCCTGGACCAAGTCGCAGGGCAAGCGTTTCTCGACCGAGGCGGCGGTGGCCAAGTTGACTGCATCCGAAGCAGCGATGTGGATCGCCCACCAGGCCGTGCAGATCCATGGCGGCATGGGCTACTCGAAGGAAATGCCGCTGGAACGTTACTTCCGTGATGCCAAGATCACCGAGATCTACGAAGGCACCTCGGAGATCCAGCGTCTGGTCATCGCCCGCAACGAGACCGGCGTGCGCTAAGCTCACTGTAGTGCCGAGCCATGCTCGGCAGAAGCTTTCCCAGCAATGCAGCTCGTGTAGGAGCGGCGTAAGCCGCGAAACCGGCAGCATTTGGCGGCCGCCGACCCGGGCAATCTGATGGGATTCGAGCTTCGCGACTTACGCCGCTCCTGCAAGTTGCAATAGCAAACCCCGGCATTGCCGGGGTTTGTTGTTTGTGGCTTTGGGGGTGTGCTGACGGTAGTGCCGAGCCATGCTCGGCATTGGCTTTCCCGGTACTGCCTCTGCCGAGCATGGCTCGGCACTACAGGGAAGCCGCCAAAAAAAGCCCCGGCAGTGCCGGGGCTTTTGCTATCAGCGGTCCTTCTGGATCGCGTGCACCTTGTGCTGTTCGATGAACTCCTTGGACTGTTCGTCCAACTTGTCACCGAGCATGCGCCGCACGCTTACGAAGAACAGCGGGATCAGCAACACGCCGATCACGGTGGCGAACAACATGCCGCCGATCACGCCGGTACCCAGCGAGTGACGGGCATTGGCGCCGGCACCGGTGGAGATGGCCATCGGCAGCACGCCCAGGATGAAGGCGAACGAGGTCATCAAAATCGGGCGGAAACGCAGATGCGCCGCTTCGATGGTTGCTTCACGCAGGGTCTTGCCGGCAGCACGTTGTTCCACCGCGAACTCGACGATAAGAATCGCGTTCTTCGCCGCCAAGCCAATCACGGTCACCATGCCGATCTTGAAGTACAGGTCGTTCGGCAGGCCGCGCATGAGCGAGAACACCACCGCACCGAGGATGCCGATCGGCACCACCAGCAGCACCGAGACCGGGATGGACCAGCTTTCATACAACGCAGCAAGGCACAGGAATACCACCACGATCGACAACACCATCAACAGCGTTGCGGCGTTACCGGCAAGGATTTCCTGATAGGACATGCCCGACCAGTCGAAACCGAAGCCTACCGGCAGGTCATCATGCACCAGCCGCTCCATGGTGCTCATTGCTTGGCCGGAACTGCCGCCCGGCGCCGGTGCACCGACGATGTTGACCGCCGAGTAGCCGTTGTAGCGGTTCAGTGCCGGCGGGGCATAGATCCACTCGGACTTGACCACCGCGCTGAGCGGGATCATCGCCGGCTGGCCAGTTGCATCCTTGCTCAGCGAGCTCGGCACGAAATAGCTGTTCAGCGATTCCGGGCCGGTGCGGTATGCCGCGTCGGCCTGCATGTTGACGCGTTTGATACGGCCGCCATAGAAGAAGTCGTTGACGTAGACCGGTGCCAGCATCATCTGGATGGCGGTATACACATCATTGACCGATACGCCCATGGCCTGGGCCTGCACGCGGTCAACCTTCAGCTGCAGCTGTGGCGCGTTTTCCAGGGTGTTGGGGCGTACGCCAACCAGTGACTTGTCCTGACTGGCTGCTCCCAGCAAGGTGTTGCGCGCATCCATCAGGGCGTCCTGGCCTGCGCCGGTACGGTCCTGCAGCCACATGTCGAAGCCGCCGAACTGACCCAGACCCTGCACGGTCGGCAGGTTGACGAAGAAGATCTGCGCATCCTTGATGCCATAGGCCTTCTTGTTCATTTTCTGAATGAACTCGGGCGCGGTTTCCTTGCGCTCATCCCAGTCCTTGAGGCGGACGAAGGCCATACCCACGTTCTCGCCGGCACCGATGAAGCTGAAGCCGGTGATCTGCATCAGGCCTTCAAAGGCTTCCTCGTCCTGCAAGGTACCCAGCAGCTGATCGAACACGGCGCTGGTACGGGTCTTGGTGGCACCCGGCGGCAACTGCACGATGGCCAGCGCATAGCCCTGGTCTTCTTCCGGCAGGAAGCTGCCCGGCAGACGCGTGAACAGGAAGCCGCACAGTACCAGCAGCAGGGCGAACACCATCAGCCAGCGCGGGGCGTGCTTGATGACGCCACCGACGGTGCCGACATAGCTCTTTTCCAGCTTGCCGTAGTACTTGTTGAAGGTGCGGTAGACCCAGTTCGGGTTGTCGTTGTGGGTGGGCTTGAGGAAGGCCGCACACAGCGCCGGGGTGAAGGTCAGTGCCAGCAAGGCGGAGAAGGCCATCGCCATGGCGATGGTCAAAGCGAACTGCTTGTAGATCTCACCCGAAGCGCCCGGCTGCAGCGCGGACGGAATGAACACCGCCGCCAGCACCACGGTGATGGCAACCACTGCGCCGGTGATCTGGCCCATGGCTTTCTGCGTGGCCGGCTTCGGATCGAGTTTTTCCTCGGTCATGATGCGTTCGACGTTTTCGATGACGACGATGGCGTCATCGACCACGATGCCGATCGCCAGCACCATTGCGAACAGGGTCAGCTGGTTGATGGTGAAGCCAATGGCCAGCATGCCCATGAAGGTGCCGAGCAGGGCGACCGGGATGACCAGGGTGGGAATGATGGTGGCGCGGAAGTTCTGCAGAAACACCAGCATCACCAGGAACACCAGGATGATGGCCTCGACCAGGGTGTGGACCACTTCCTCGATCGAGATGGTCACGAAGGTGGTGCTGTCGTACGGGGTGAACCAGCTCACGCCGGGCGGGAAGCTCGGGGCCAGCTCGTCCATCTTCGCGCGCACGGCTTCGGATACATCAAGCGCGTTCGCACCGGGCAGCAACTGGATGGCGAACACTGCCACCGGCTTGCCGTTGTACTTGGTGTCGAAGCCGTAGTTGGACGCACCGAAGGAAACGGTGGCGACATCCTTGAGCTTGACCACGCTGCCGTCATTGTTGGCCCGCAGGATGGTGTTCTCGAACTCTTCCGGTGAGCTGTAACGGCCTTCGGCGGCAACGGTGGCGGTGAAGGCCTGGCCGTTGGGTGCCGGGTCGCCACCTACCGAGCCGGCAGCGAACTGCAGGTTCTGGGTGCCGATGGCGTTGTACACATCAGTTGCCGACAGGTGATACCCCTGCAGCTTTTCCGGGTTCAGCCATACGCGCATGGCGTACTCGGAGCCGAACTGCTGGGTGCTGCCGACGCCGGGAACACGCGAAACCTGTTCCAGCACGCGCGCACCGACGATGTCGTTCAACGCATCGCGGTCAACCGTGCCGTCATCCGAGCGCACGCCGATGGCCATCAGGAAGCCGGCGTTGGCCTTGGCCACCACCACACCCTGCTTGGTCACTTCCGAGGGCAGACGCGGGGTCGCCAGCGACACCTTGTTCTGCACCTGCACCTGGGCGATATCGGCATCGGTGCCGCTGTCGAAGGTGAGGGTGATGGTGACGCGGCCGGTGGAGGACGACGACGAGCTGAAGTACATCAGATTGTCGATACCGGTCAGCTGCTGCTCGATCACCTGGGTGACCGATTTTTCCGCAGTGGACGCACTGGCGCCCGGGTAGTTGGCGGTGACCGTCACCTGTGGTGGCGCAACGCTGGGGTAGGACTCGATACCCAGGTTGAGGATCGAGATCACGCCGCCAAGCGAGATCAGGATCGCCACCACCCAGGCGAAGACGGGATGCTCGATGAAAAATTTAGGCATGGCGGAGTCCCGTTATTCCTTCTTCGCCGGGGCTGCCGCAGGCGCGCCGGCGGCGGGCTTGGCAGCTTCGGGCTGCCACGGCTTGGCCGTGGCCGGTGCGCCTTCCTTGACCTTCTGCACGCCCGACACAATGATCTGGTCGCCAGCGGCCAGGCCGGAGGAGACCAGCCAGTTGCCGCCTTGCTGGTTGTCCAGGGCGACGTTCTTGCGCGCGACCTTGCCGTCCTTGCCGACGATCAGCACATAGCCGCCCTGGGTATCACGCTGCACCGCTTGTTGCGGTACCAGGAAAGCATTGTGACGCTCGCCCAGGTTGGCCTTGAAGCTGACAAACGAACCCGGCAACAGAATGTGGTCCGGGTTGGGCAGCTGCGCGCGCAGCGACACCGTGCCGGTGGCCGGATCAACCGTGGTCGAGGAGAAATCCAGGGTGCCTTCGTGCGCATAGGCGCTGCCATCGGGCAGGTTGACCTGCACGGTGGTCTTGCCATCGCCAGCCAATGCCACCGCGCCCTTGTCCTGGGCTGCGCGCAGCAGGCTCAGTTCGTCGGCGGTCATCGAGAAGTTCACATACAGCGGATCGATCTGGTCGACGGTGGTCAGCAGGGTTACATCGCCCTGGCCGACCAGCGCACCTTCGGTGACCTGCTGCTTGCCAGCCTGGCCAGCAATCGGCGCAGTGACACGGGCATAGCCGAGGTTGATGCGGGCGGTGGTGACTGCGGCTTCGGCCTGCTGCACGGCGGCGGCAGAGGAGCGTTCGGCAGCCTCGGCACTGTCCAGGTCGGACTTGGACACATAACTCTGTGGCGCCAGCGAGCGGGCGCGGTTGGCGGTGGCGCGGGCGTTGGCGTACGTGGCGCGGGCCGACGCCAGTGCGCCTTCGGCTGAAGCCAGCGAGGCCTGCAGCGGTGCCGGGTCGATCAGGAACAGCACCTGGCCTTCCTTGACCGCGCTGCCTTCTTCATAGACGCGCTTCTGCAGCACGCCGGCCACGCGGGCGCGGACGTCGGCAGAACGGAACGGCGACAGGCGCCCAACCAGTTCGCGCTGCAGCGGCAAGGTCTGCGGTTTGGCGTCGACTACGCCGACCTCCTGCGGAGGCGGTGCGGCTTGCTCCTGCGGTTTTTTACAGGCGGCAAGGCTCAGTGTCGCTGCACAGGTGAGAGCGAGAAGACGCAGTGGGGCGGTCATCAGGAGAAACTCCGGGTGTTGTTTTTATTTGGAGCTGCGGCGGCTTGGTACGTGCAGGCAAAGGCGCGTAGGAAGCCGTCGGTGGCAAATTCGGCCCAGCGGCGACGCTGTTGTGGATCATCGCGGTAAGGGGTGTGAAAGCGCTGTCGTTCAAAATCCTGGCCAGCAATCATGCTGATCAACAGCTCGGCCATGAACTGCGGGTCGTCATGCTTTAGGCGACCACGTTGCATTTCGGTTTGCATCCATTCAGCAACATGCTTGCGGAGTGCTTCGTTGCTTCCCAGGTACATGAACTGCGCTTCGTCGCGGAACTCATGGACGCTGGCCCCTATCAATTGCGCGGTACGGCGAACATTGGGTTTGTTGCGGTGCTCAAGGTAGCCGACAGCAAAGTCGAGCACGGTTTCGTGCAGCGGCTTGTCTTCACATACAGATAACGCTGCGGTTGCAGTGGATACGTGCAGTTGCATCGCCTGCCGCAGCAATTCGCGTTTGCTGCCGTAGCGGCTATAGAGCGTCTGCTTGGAGCAACCCGCTGCGGCTGCTATCGAATCCATACTTAGGCGTATGCCTTGTTTGGCCAATAGCTCACGCACCGCTTCGAGCACGCGCTGGTCACGCGCGTCAGTTGGCGCGGGGTTGGCAGTAGGGGTTTGCATAAGCGGTGGACTATACCGTCCAGTTTAGAAACACCGCAACGTAATTCGGCTTTCACTGTGCTTGGTGAGCGAATGAGATTCAGGTGGCGGACATCGTTCGCTGATCGGCTATCAGTAAAACCATGGCTGTTGCTACCGCTCGCCGGAAAATTGCGATGCAGATAATGCGGCCCTGCAGCAAGGTTCTTTTTGTTACCAGCGATACAATCGCGGTTTCTCCAAACGAGCAACACCCAAAGCTCTGCCATGAAATCGCAAAACAGTGCTGCCAAGTCCGCAAAGACGAAATCCAAACCAGCTGTGAAGCAGAACATCGCGGAAGCTGGCCTCTCGCTAGAACCGGTATTTGCAGCCTTGCGGAAGCGTTATCCCGCTGCGGCCGCGCAGGCGCAGGCAGTGGCTTTTGCTACGGCTTTCTACAAGCGCATGGAAGCCGATGAATTCAAGCTGCACTCGGCCGATGATTGGACGGTGCTGGCTGCGGGCATGCTCGAGTTCGCTCGCGCCCGCAAGCCGGGCAAGGCCAATGTGCGCGTTTTCAACCCGACGCTGAAAGCCGACGGTTGGGAATCGGCACATACCGTGCTGCAGATCGTCAACGATGACATGCCGTTCTTGGTGGACACGGTGACGCTGGCGCTGGCCGAGCAGGGCATTGGCGTGCACGTGCTGGGCCATCCGGTCATCAGCATCGCGCGCGACAAGGCTGGCAAGCTCAGCGGCGTGGGCGAGGGCAAGCTGGAATCGGTGATGCTGCTGGAGATCGATCGCCAGCCGGCCGATGCGCTGGATGCCGTTGCCAAGCGCGTCAGTGACGCGCTGGAAGATGTGCGCGCCATCGTCAATGACTGGCAGCCGATGACCGACAAGGCGATGTCGCTGGCCGACGACCTGGGCAAGCGTCCGTTGCCGGTGAGCAAGGCCTCGCGCGCCGAAGCACAGGAGTTCCTGCGCTGGGCCGCCGACAACCATTTCACCTTCTTTGGCTATCGCGAATACAAGGTGGAGAAGAAGGGCAAGGAAGAAGTGCTGGTCGCCCAGAACGGCACCGGCCTGGGCTTGATGCGTGGCAAGGACACGATGGTCGCGCGCCCGGTCAAGGGCTTGGCTGCGGAAGGTTTGAATGCCACCAGCAGCCTGCACGATGCACTGATCCTGACCAAGACCAATGCCCGCTCGCATATCCACCGCGGCGGCTACATGGACTACATCGGCGTGCTGGAATTCGACGCCAAGGGCAAGATCATCGGCGAACAGCGCTTCCTCGGCCTGTTTACCTCCAGCGCTTACAACCGTCGCCCGTGGGAAATCCCGCTGGTGCGTCAGCGCTATGAAAACGTGATGGCGCGATCGGGCCTGAGCCTGTCAAGCCACAGCGGCAAGGCACTGCGCCACATCCTGGAGTCGCTGCCGCGCGAAGAGCTGTTCCAGTCCAGCGAAGACGAGCTGTTCCGCACCGCCATGGGCGTGCTCGGTCTGCAGGAGCGTGTGCGTAGCCGCCTGTTCCTGCGCCGCGACAAGTTCAGCCGTTTCATTTCGGCGCTGGTGTTCCTGCCGCGCGAGCGCTTCAACACCGACGTGCGTCTGCGCGTTGAGAACATGCTCAAGGACGCGCTGCATGGCGAGTACGTCGATTCCAGCGTAGTGCTGGGCGACTCGCCGCTGGCGCAGGTGCACCTGATCGTGCGTCCCAAGGCCGGGCAGAGCCTGGAGTTGGACGTGGAAGGCATGGAGAAGCGCCTGGCCCACGTGCTGCGCAATTGGCAGGACGATCTGCGCGAAGCGCTGGTCGCCAGCCATGGCGAAGCTGAAGGCCTGCGCATTGCCTCGCGCATCGGCAAGGCACTGCCGGCCGGCTACATCGAAGACTCCAGCGCTGAAATCGCTGCCGCCGACGTCGCCCAGCTGGATGCATTGACCGGCCCGGACGACCTGCGTCTGAGCCTGCAGGCGATCCGTCGTGACGAGGTCGATGGCCTACGCCTGAAGCTGTATCGCCAGCTCGAAGACATTCCGCTGTCGGACGTGCTGCCGATGATGGAGAACATGGGCCTGCGCGTGATCGCCGAGCGCCCGTACAAGCTGATGGTCGATGAAGCGCCGGTCTATGTGCAGGACTTCGAAGTCGAATCCACCATCGGTGCGATCGACCCGGTCAGCGCCAATGCTGCCTTCAGCGATGCCTTCGCCCGCGTCTGGCACGGCGATGCCGAGAACGACGGCTTCAACCGTCTGGTGCTGGGCGCCGGTCTGGATTGGCGCCAGGTGTCGATGCTGCGTGGCTACTGCAAGTACCTGCTGCAGATCGGCGTGCCGTTCTCACAGGCCTATGTGGAAGGCACCTTTAACCGCTACCCGCTGCTGGCACGCCTGATCGTGGAGCTGTTCGAAGCCCGCTTCGAGCCGACCCCGGCAAGCGACAAGGCGGTGCTGGATGCACAGCTGGCCCAGTTCAAGCTGCTGGCCGGTGACGATGCCGCCACCGTCAAGCTGCTTGACGGCGTGGTCAAGGCGCGCAAGAGCGACCGTGCAGCGCGCATGGCGCTGGTCCATGAAGTGCTGATCAAGCTGCTCGACGGCGTGTCCAGCCTGGATGAAGACCGCATCCTGCGCAGCTTCATCGGCGTGATCGAAGCCACACTGCGCACCAGCTACTACATGGTCCGCAAGGACGGCGTGCGCGCCGATGGCGGCCCGGCCGACTACATCAGCTTCAAGTTCGACGCCGCCAAGGTGCCGGACCTGCCCAAGCCGCGCCCGTACCGCGAAATTTTCGTGTGCGGCCCGCGCGTGGAAGGTACCCACCTGCGTTTTGGCCCGGTCGCCCGTGGTGGCCTGCGCTGGTCGGACCGCCGCGAAGACTTCCGCACCGAGGTGCTGGGCCTGGTCAAGGCACAGATGGTGAAGAACACCGTGATCGTGCCGGTCGGCTCCAAGGGTGGTTTCTTCGCCAAGCAGCTGCCGGACCCGTCGGTGGATCGTGATGCGTGGTTCGCCGAGGGCGTGGCCTGCTACAAGCGCTTCATCAACGGCCTGCTCGACATCACCGACAATATCGTCAACAACAAGATCGTGCCGCCGCAGGGCGTGGTGCGTCATGACATGGACGACCCGTACCTGGTCGTCGCTGCCGACAAGGGCACCGCCACGTTCTCCGACACCGCCAACGGCATCGCCCGTGCACACGGTTTCTGGTTGGACGACGCGTTCGCCTCCGGTGGCTCGGTCGGTTACGACCACAAGGGCATGGGCATCACCGCACGTGGTGCGTGGGAGTCGGTCAAGCGCCACTTCCGTGCACTGGGCCAGGACTGCCAGAAGCAGGACTTCACGGTGGTCGGTGTTGGTGACATGTCCGGTGACGTGTTCGGTAACGGCATGCTGCTGTCCGAGCACATCCGCCTGGTCTGCGCCTTCGACCACCGCCACATCTTCCTCGACCCGAACCCGACCGCTGCCAGCTCGTTCAAGGAACGCGCGCGCATGTTCAAGGTGCCGCGTTCGAGCTGGGCCGACTATGACAGCAAGCTGATCAGCAAGGGCGGCGGCATCTACCCGCGTTCGCTCAAGTCGATCGAGATCACCCCGGAGGTGCGTGAAGCACTGGGCATCGACGCCAGCATCAAGGCGATGAACCCGACCGACCTGATCAATGCCGCGCTGAAGGCTCCGGTTGATCTGCTGTGGAACGGCGGCATCGGCACCTACGTCAAATCGGCGACCGAGACCAATGCAGACGTCGGCGACCGCGCCAACAACGGCCTGCGCGTCAACGGCGGGGAGCTGCGCTGCAAGATCGTGGGCGAGGGCGGCAACCTGGGCATGACCCAGCTCGGCCGCATCGAGGCCGCGCAGGTTGGCGTGCTGCTCAACACCGACTTCATCGACAACTCGGCCGGTGTGGATACCTCCGACCACGAAGTCAACATCAAGATCCTGCTCAACGACGTGGTGCGCGCCAAGAAGCTCACCGTGGAGCAGCGCAACAAGTTGCTGGCTTCGATGACCGGCGAGGTTGGCGAACTGGTGCTGATGGACAACTACCGTCAGAACCAGGCACTGAGCCTGATGGAGCGGATGAGCAGCAAGCGTCTGGGCTCCAAGCAGCACTTCATCCGCACGCTGGAGAAGCAGGGCCTGCTGGATCGCCAGATCGAGTTCCTGCCGTCCGACGCCGAGCTGTCGGCACGCAAGCTGCGTGGCCAGGGCCTGACCCGCCCGGAGCTGGCAGTGCTGCTGTCGTATTCCAAGATCGTCGCCTTCCAGCAGTTGCTGGAGTCGGATATCCCGGAAGATCCGTACCTGTCCAAGGAGCTGCTGCGCTACTTCCCGCAGCCGCTGCAGAAGAAGTACGCCGACGCGATGGACCGTCACCGCCTGAAGCGTGAAATCATCGCCACGGCTGTGACCAACCAGACCATCAACCGCATGGGTGCCACCTTCCTGATGCGCATGCAGGAAGACACTGGCCGCACCGTGGCCGAGGTCGCCAAGGCGTACACCATCAGCCGTGAAACGCTGGACGCACGTGCACTGTGGACGCAGATCGATGCGCTCGACGGCACCTTGCCGGAAGCGGTGCAGGTGGACGCACTGGAAGTGATCTGGAAGCTGCAGCGCTCGTTCGTGCGTTGGCTGCTGACCCGTCCGGGCGCGATGCCGGGCATCACCGCTGCAGTGGACCGCTACCAGGGCCCGTTCAACGACATCCGTGTTGCCTCGGGCGTACTGCCGGATTCGCAGCGCCCGGCCTATGAGGCCAGCGTTGTGGCATGGAAGGAGAAGGGCTTGCCGGCGGCGTTGGCACAGCAGCTGTCCGAACTGCAGTTCCTGGAGCCGGCGTTCGACATCATCGAACTGGCGCGTCCGCGCAAGCTCAAGCCGGTGGACGTGTCCAAGGTCCACTTCCGCCTGGGCGAGGCCCTGCAGATGCCGTGGCTGTTTGAGCAGATCGACGCGCTGGAGGTCAACGGCCGTTGGCATGCAGTTGCCCGAGGCGTGCTGCGCGACGAGCTGGCTGCGCATCAGCGTGCACTGGCTGGTCAGGTGCTGTCGATGAAGGGCGCGACCGCAGAAGCCAAGGTGGCTGCGTGGTTGGGCCGTGATGACAGCGGTCTGCGTTTCACCTTGGCGATGCTGGCTGAGTTGGCCGAGCAGAAGACGCTGGATTACCCGACGGTGTCGGTGGCGGTGCAGCGTTTGGGGCAGTTGGCTGCGCACGGCGCTTAAGCCGGTAGGTTTTTGTTTTGGAGAACGGGCCCGAGAGGGCCCGTTCTTTTTTGGTCAAGTCAAGAGCTTGCCCTCACCCCAACCCCTCTCCCGCGCGCGGGAGAGGGGCTTAAGCGCCGCGAGCGCAAGCATCCTGTGCAATTGCCGCTGTAGCCCCTCTCCCGCGCGCGGGAGAGGGGTTGGGGTGAGGGCAAGCTGTTGTCGTTGGCCTTCAGTTTCCAAGCAAACGAAAGCACCAGCCAACACACCAGCAGGTTATCCTCGCCCTCCAAGCCGAACGAAAAGACGCGCCCGTGTCCCCCCGAATCGCATTCCTCGCCAGCACCGTCGAGACTGCCCAGCAGGCCCGTGTCAGCCTGGCTGCCCGCTATGGCGATCACAACCCGGAAGACGCGGACGTGATCTGCCCGCTCGGCGGCGATGGCTTCATGTTGCAGACCCTGCATCGCCACGGCGGCAAGGGCAAACCGGTATTCGGCATGAAACTGGGCACCGTCGGCTTCCTGATGAACCACCACCGCGAAGATGATCTGATCGAGCGCCTGGCCTTGGCCGAACCGGCCTACCTGCGGCCGTTGGAAATGATCGCGCAGACCGAATCCGGCACCACCACCGGCTCGCTGGCCTATAACGACGTGTCGCTGCTGCGGCAAACCAGACAGGCTGCGCATATCGGTATCGATCTCAACGGACAACAGCGGGTGGAAGAGCTGATCTGCGATGGCGTGCTGGTCTCCACACCCGCCGGCAGCACTGCATACAACTACTCGGCGCATGGCCCGATCCTGCCGCTGGGCTCCAACACCATTGCCTTGACCCCGTTGGCCCCGTATCGGCCGCGGCGCTGGCGCGGCGCCATCCTCAAGGCCGAGACCGAAGTGCGCTTCCGCGTCCTCGATCCCTATAAGCGCCCGGTCAGCGTCACCGCTGATTCGCATGAAACCCGCGATGTGGTGGAAGTGACCATCCGCGAATCGCGCGAGCGCCAGGTGACCTTGTTGTTCGACCCCGAGCACAACCTCGAAGAGCGCATCCTCAGCGAGCAGTTCATGGTCTGAGCACCGGAATGGCAGCAGCGAGGGCGCTTCCGGGTAGACTGGGTCCCGTTCCTTGATCGTATTGGGTTCATCGTCCATGGGTGACAACACTCCCCGGCTTCTCACCGTCGCGGTTACTTCGCGCGCACTGTTCGACCTTGAAGAAGGCCATGCCTTGTTCGAACGCGAAGGTCTGGAGGCCTATGCCGCCTACCAGCGCGCGCACGAGGATGATGTGCTCAAGCCCGGTGTGGCGTTCCCGGTGGTGCGTAAGCTGCTTGCGCTGAATGACGGGGCGCCGGAAGAAACTCCGCGCGTCGAGGTGATCCTGCTGTCGCGCAATTCCGCTGACACCGGCCTGCGCATCTTCAACTCCATCCAGCATTACAAGCTGGATATCGTGCGCGCCACCTTCACCGCAGGCGAGCCGACCTGGCCTTACGTCAAACCGTTCGGTACGGATCTGTTTCTTTCGGCCAACCCGGATTCGGTGCGGCGTGCGCTGGTCAACGGCGTCGCTGCGGCGACCATCCTGCCGCAGAGTGCGCAGGACGTTGCTGCGGCTTCGGCTGCTGCCACCGATACCGGTCGTTCCAAGACCCAGCTGCGCATCGCCTTTGATGGCGACGCGGTGATCTTTGGGGACGAAAGCGAGCGTATTTCGCGCGAGCAGGGCGTGGAGGCATTCGGCCGCCACGAACGCGAGCGTGCGCATGAGCCGCTCAGCGGTGGCCCGTTCCGCAACTTCCTGTCGGCATTGCATGCCTTGCAGGCAGCATTCCCGGCTGGCGAAGCAGCACCCATCCGCACCGCGCTGGTAACCGCACGTTCGGCACCTGCGCATGAGCGCGTCATCCGCACCTTGCGTGAGTGGGGCGTGCGTCTGGATGAGGCACTGTTCCTCGGTGGCCGCCACAAGGGCCCATTCCTGGAAGCGTTTGGTGCGGACATCTTCTTCGATGATTCGCAACACAACATCGACAGCGCGCGCCAGCATGTGGCTGCAGGGCATGTGCCGCATGGCGTAGCCAATCCTGACTAAAGCTGCCGTTTGTTGTGGGAGCGGCGTAAGCCGCAAAGCGGCCAATCTATCCGACAGCAGGCAAGGTGCAATTGCAGTGGTATCAGTCGTTCTTGCCTAGTCAGCTTCGCGGCTTACGCCGCTCCCACAATCCGGCGCCCAGCGCGGCCTTGCAGCCCTACATTCCCCACATGCTAGGATGAAGGCGCTTTCGCGGGTTCCCAGCTGAACCAGCGGCAATCCTGCCGCGCCCTGATCTGCACGAATGCAGCAGATCCCTCCCGCACTGCACCCACCCGGTGATCCAGGGGCGGGGCCTGTTCCCCGACCGGTAGCGTCATGTACCTGCCACTCCCTTTCGCGCTGCCTTGCGTGGCGGCCGGGTGTTTCGCGCGCCGCGCGGGACTGGACGCATTGTCTCTCCTGCACGGCGCATAACGCGCCCTTGCGCAGTGCCGTCGCGTTTACGCGATTGCAGCTACACAGGAGAAACAACCCGAATGACCATGCGTATCGCCATTCTTGGAGCCGGCCCGAGCGGCCTGGCGCAACTTCGTGCCTTTGAATCCGCCCGTCGAGGTGGGGCTGAAGTGCCAGAGATCGTCTGCTTCGAAAAGCAATCCGATCTCGGCGGGATGTGGAACTACACATGGCGTACCGGGCTGGATGCTTATGGCGAACCCGTACATGGCAGCATGTACCGCTACCTCTGGTCGAACGGCCCGAAGGAAGCGCTGGAGTTTGCCGACTACAGTTTCGAAGAGCATTTTGGCCGCCCGATCGCCTCCTATCCGCCACGCGCCGTGCTGCGCGACTACATCATGGGCCGCATCGAAAAGAGCGGCGTGCGTGATCAGATCCGCTTCAACATGGCCGTGCAATGGGTCGATTACTCGGAAGAGACCGAGCGTTTTACCGTCACCGTCCGTGACCTGAAGAAAGACGAGCTGCTGACCGAGGAGTTCGACCGGGTAATCGTTGCCACCGGGCATTTCTCCACGCCGAACGCGCCGTTCTTCGAAGGCGTGGATCGTTTCCCCGGCCGCGTGTTGCACGCGCATGATTTCCGCGATGCCTGTGAATTCGCCGACAAGGATCTGCTGCTGGTGGGCTCCAGTTATTCGGCCGAGGACATCGGCACGCAGTGCTACAAGTACGGCGCCAAGTCGGTGACCTTCAGCTATCGCAGTGCTGCAACCGGTTATGACTGGCCGGCGGCTTTTGAAGAAAAGCCTTTGTTGCAGCGAGTCGAGGGCAACACCGCGTACTTCATCGATGGCAGCAGCAAGGATGTGGATGCGATCGTGCTGTGCACCGGCTACCAGCACCATTTCCCGTTCCTGCCCGATGCTTTGACCCTGCGTACCCGCAATCGCTTGTATCCCGGTGATCTGTACAAGGGTGTGTTCTGGATCGACAACCCCAAGCTGATCTATCTGGGCATGCAGGACCAGTACTACACCTTCAACATGTTCGATGCCCAGGCCTGGTATGCGCGCGACGTGATCCTCGGCAGGATCGCGCTGCCGGCCACCGATGCAATGCGTGCTGACAGCGAAGCCTGGTTGGCGCGCGAGGAGGCGACGACCTCGGCCGAGCAGGACATCGACTTCCAGACCGGGTACGTGCGTGATCTGCTCGATGCTACCGACTATCCGGACTTCAACGTCGAAGCCGTGGCCACGCTGTTCAAACAGTGGAAGCACGACAAGAAGGACGACATCCTCGGCTACCGCAACTACAGCTACCGCTCGGTGCTGACCGGCACGCTGGCGCCGCTGCATCACACACCTTGGATGCAGGCGATGGATGATTCACTGGAAGCCTTCCTCGCCGACAGCGTGATCGAGGAGCAGCCGCGCAGGATTGCCTGATGGAGATGGCGCCGGTCAGCCCGGCGCCTGTCCCAGTGGCAGCACGATATTGGTCAGCCGCCAGCGCAGCCCCTGGCGACTGAGCACGAAAACGACTTCGCGGCCATCCTCCAGATGGGTGGTGGCGGTGTAGCGCGACAGCGACTCGTAATGGCCGGTGGTATTGGCCAGCGGCCTGGCCGGCGAGGGTGGAGCCCAGGTGTCGCCGCCGACGGTGTCGCCGATGGCCCGCTTCCACAGGCTGTCGCCCTGCAGCAGCGCGGCAATGCCCAGCGGGGTGACAAAGGTATCGACGCCGGCGCCAGTAAGATTGCCGGCCATGCTCAGTGCTACCTGACCGAACAGGCTGGACTGCATATCACTGCCGGCACGGCGCACGATGTAGTCGTTGACCTGCGCCTTGATGTTGACCCGCACTGCGCCGAAGTCGACGTGCCGCGCCAGCTTGCCAGTGTCACGCTGTTCGATGGCCTGGCTGATGCCGCGGATTGCCAGATAGGGGCCGCCGATGACGTAGGCGGCCAGCAGCACTGCGATGGCGATGACGGCGGCGAGTATCCACTTCTTCATTGCGTTGCTGTCCTCGGGATCAGGGATGTGCGGGGATGCTGGCTTCGGCCCAACGGCGCAGCATCACCAGAGTTTCGGCCCAGGCCTGGCTGCAGAAGCCCAGGTACTCGCTGTCGCCGTTCCAGCCCAAGTGATGGAACTCCAGCACAGTCATCGGCTCGCCTTCGTGCGGCAGGCCGCGCCAGGCGCCGGGGCTGGCCCGGCGTGACAGGTCGAAGCGGATCTCGGTGCCGGTCCAGGCCGAGGCCGGGCTCTGTGGCGGGTGACGGCTGATCACCTCCCAGCGGATGCAGCGCTCGGGGATGATCTCCAGCACCTTCAGCGCAACCACGCCATGGCCGGAACCGGGGTTGTGGCTGATCACGGTATCGCCGTCGATGAGCGATTGCTGGTGCGGAATCCACCAGTGACTCAGTCCCTCGGCGCTGGCCAGGCCGCTGTAGACGGTGGCCAGCGGGGCATCGATCCAGACTTGCAGGTGGATGCTGGTCATGGCGGCTTCCTGTCGAAGGTTGCCGCCAAGCGTGCCGCAAACCAGGTTGGTTTGCGTGAAGCCCGCGCTAATCAGAATTCCAGATCCAATGCGGCGCACAGGTAGTCAACGAACGGGCCGAGTGCGGCCAGGTCCTTGGCAAGGCTCTGGCGCAGGCGCGGGCCGGTCATCACCTCGTCGTCCAGCGAACGCCACAGCACCCAGTTGCGGTGCTTGAGGTCGTCGATGAACTCGAAGTCGGCCGGGAAACCGCGCGGTGGCCGCACCAGTTTTTCGCTGCTTTCGAACTCGTAGCGCTTGCGCGTGGCCGGCGCATGCGCGGCCGCCTTCCAGCTGCCGGGGTTGTCGAGGATGAACTGGCGCAGGCGGCGCTGTACGTCCGGTTCCGGGTGCCAGATGCCAGCACCAACAAAGCTCTCGCCCGGTGCAAGATGGATGTAATACGACGGCGCCGGCACCTGCTTGCGGCGCTCATGGAACAGGCGTGCACCCTGCCAGGTCTTGTAGGGTGCTTTGTCGTGGGAGAAACGCGAATCACGGTAGATGCGGAACAGTGAGCCGCCGACGGTGCGCGGATCGGCCTGGAAATGCGTGCTGACCTCGCTCAGGTCTGGCTGCAGATCGGTGATCAGGCGCAGGAAGGGCTGGCGTACATGGTCTTCGTACTGCTGCTTGTGCTCGGCAAACCAGGTCTTGTCGTTATGGCGTGCCAATGCTTTCAGGAACTTGAAGCTGGCATCGCTGAAATACTGGGTCATGGTGTGTCCTGCAAGGTATGGCGCCACTGGTCCAAGGCATCCAGCAAGACCAGTGAGGCCGGGTTGTCCTTGTGTTCTTCGCGCAATTCGGCAATCTGCGCGACGTATTCCGGCAAGGTCTGCTCGGCCATGCCAGGAATGGTGAAACGTTGCTGACGATATGTGTCCCAGCGTGAGCGTGCGGTCGCGTCCAGCGTTTGCGGATGGTTGCGGGCGCGATAGCGGAACAGCAGTTCGGGCAGGCGCGGATCGCGGAAGCGCTGTTCAAGTTCGGCCAATGATTCCGGCGGCGCAGTGCGCACCTTGCTCAGCAGGCCCTTGTCGCCTTCAGCCAGGAAGCCGTCGTACAGCGAGGCGTCGGCATCGACCGGGCCATCATTCGTGCGTTCACGCGCAAACACCTGGCGAGCCTTCTCGGCCAGCTGCGGAGCAAGCGCGCGCAGCTTCTCGGCCTTGGCTTCGATCACCGCCGGGTCGATGGCCAGGCGCTCGAAGTCAGCATCGCGCAGATGGTTCCAGGCAACCAGTGCCGGCACCTTGTTGAGATGCACTTCCTTCAGCGGAATGCGTTGCTGGCCCTCGGGCAGGTCGGCGGCGCGGGTGTACAAGCGCGCGGTGATCTCTTCGACCGACAGCTCCAGCAGCGGCCCGATATCGCCTTCCAGATCGAACACGATCACCCGGTTGTTGATATGCGGATGGCGGGCCAAAGGCAGCACCGGCGCGGCGCACAGGCGGCTGGCTGGGTAGCGCATCGAGATATGCAGCACCGGTTCCATCGCCACTACATCAAGCAGGCTGCCGACGTAGCGTTTGTCGCGCAGGCGCAATGCGTAGTCCCACATGCGAGGCTGCGCCTCACGGAAGCGCCGCGCCATGCCGATGGTGGCGTAGACATCGGACAGCGCTTCGTGCGCGTCGCCTTCGCGTACGTCATTGGCGAGCGCCAGGTGATCGAGCTTGAATGAGGTGGCGCCGTCTTCGCGCTTGGGCCAGTTGATGCCGTCCGGGCGCAGTGCGTGCACCAGCCGCAGCATGTCGAGCAGATCCCAGCGCGAATTGCCGCTGCGCCACTCGCGCTCGTACGGATCGTGGAAATTGCGGAACAGGCCGTAGCGCACGAACTCGTCGTCGAATCGCAACGTGTTGTAGCCCAGCGTGCAGGTCTGAGGCTTGCTCATCAGCTCGTTGATGCGGGCGAAGGCCTCGGCTTCGCTGACACCTTCGGCCAGCGCATGCTGTGGGGTGATGCCGGTGATCAGCGTGGCAATCGGCGAGGGCAACAGATCATCGGCTGGCTTGACGTAGAAGCTGACCGGCTCGTCGATGACTTTCAGGTTGGCATCGGTGCGCACCGCGGCGAACTGGGCGATGCGGGTGCGACGCGGGTTCTGGCCAAAGGTTTCCAGGTCGTAGAACAGAAAGCTCTCGGCCATCAGTGCGCTCCTTCCAGTACCGACAATCGGTCGTGGACAACCCGCTCCAAAGCGGCCCAGTCGATGTTGTCCAGCGAATCATGACCGGCGGTGGCATCGGCGAGAATGGTCTGCTGCAGACGGGTACGCTCCAACGCAATCGCATACGGTGTGTGCAGGAAGGTGACCATCGTGTAGTGCGGCACGAAACGGGTTGGCCAGCGTGCCTGCAGGGCCTGCTCCAGCTCGCGCTGCAGCAGGTAGCTTGGGTCAGCGACGCGGTCGCGCATCTCAAGATAGTTGTCCAAGGCCATCTGCTGGATGGCGGCGGCATTGGGTTTGCGCTCGGCTTCAAATGCGGCGAAGGCTTCTTCGGTGCCGGGATGCTCGGCCAGGCAGCGCGCCAGCACCACACAGTCTTCGAATGCGCAGTTCATGCCTTGGCCGTGGAAGGGCACCATTGCATGTGCGGCGTCGCCGATCAGCACCGCCTTGCCACGCTGATGCCAGCGCTCCAGGTACAGCGTGCCGAGCAGGCCCGGCGGATGTTGGTCCCAGTCTGTGCGCAGGTTCGGAATCAATGGCAGCGCATCAGCGAAGTCGCGTTGGAACAAGGCTTCCGCTTCGACACCGTTGCGCACCGTTGCGAAGCTGGGCTCGCCCTCATTGGGCAGGAACAGGGTGACTGTGAACGTACCTTCGTCATTGGGCAGCGCGATGCACATGTAGTTGCCGCGCGGCCAGATGTGCAGGGCATTGGCTTCGATCTGGAAGCTGCCATCTGCTGCTGGCGGGATCTCCAGTTCCTTGTACGAATGATCGAGGAACTCGATGCGTTCGCCCAACGGGAGTTTGCGGTTCATCGCTGCACGCAGCGCCGAACCGGCACCATCGGCACCAATCAGCGGCGTATTGAAGTGGATGTCATGCGGCTGGTCGTCGCGGTCATCGATGAAGCGCGCATAGCCGGCATCGAAGTCCACGGTGTGCAGGCGGCGGTGGAAATGCACGGTTGCACCGGCTTCCTCGGCTAACTGCAACAGCGTGGTATTGAGGTCCTTGCGGTGCACCGACCAGATCACTTCACTGTCATCGCGGCCGTAACGCTGCAGGTCGGGCTCGCCTTCGCGCGGGTGCACCATGCGCCCACGCATCATCACCGCCTTGGCCATCACTTCGTCTTCGACGCCAGCTTGGCGCAAGGCATTGCGACCACGTTCGGCCAGTGCGAGATTGATCGATCGGCCGGACTCGTAGTCGGCGATGCGCGGATCACCGCGGCGTTCGTAGACGGTGATTTTCCAGCCCTGCCGCGACAGCAGAATGGCGAGCAGGGAGCCGGCCAGGCCGGCGCCGATCAGGGTGAGGCTGCGTGGGGTGGGGGTATTCAAGTCACAGGATTCCGTTGGTCAGACGCCAGCCCAGGTTTCCACTTCATCGACGAAGCGGTAGACATCGCTGTAGCGGTTGTACAGAGGCGTGGGCGAGATGCGGATGACATCGGGCTCGCGCCAATCGCCGAGCACGCCTACTGATTGCAGGTACTCGAACAGTGAGCGGCCCTGTGCGCGGCCACCGGCCACGCGTAGGGACAGCTGGCAGCCACGGCGCTCGGGTTCGGCAGGAGTGATGATCTGCAGCACATGGTCCAGACGTGCGCGCACCATGGTTTCGAGATAGCCGGTGATCTTCAGCGACTTGGTGCGCAGTGCGTCCATACCGGCTTCGTCATACAGCGCCAGGGATGCACGCAACGGAGCCAGCCCGAGTACCGGCGGATTGCTCAGCTGCCAGCCTTCGGCGCCCAGCTCGGGCACGAACTCCGGTGCCATCTGGAAGCGTGTCGCCTGCTCGTGGCCCCACCAACCAGCGAAACGCGGCAACGAGGTGTCCTTGGCATGGCGTTCGTGCACGAAGGCACCAGCAACCGCACCCGGACCGGCATTCAAGTACTTGTAGTGGCACCACACCGCGAAATCGGGTGCGACGTCGTGCAGGTTCAACGGCACGTTGCCAACCGAGTGGGCGAGATCGAAGCCGATGTTGGCGCCTTGCGCGCGTGCGAGGCGGGTGATCGCGTCGAGGTCGAACACTTGGCCGGTGCGGTACTGCACGCCCGGCCACAGTACCAGCGCGACGCGCTTGCCGTGCGCGTTGATGGCCTGCTCGATCGCCTGCATCGAGATGGTGCCGTTGGCTTCGTCTGGCTGTACTTCGATCAGATCGGTGGCCGGATTGAAGCCGTGGAAGCGGATCTGTGCCTCGACCGCATGGCGGTCGGTCGGGAAGGCACCAGCTTCCATCAGGATCGCCGGACGTTCGCTGCTCGGCCGATAGAAGCTGACCATCATCAGGTGCAGGTTCACGCTCAGCGTGTTCATCGCCACCACTTCGTGCGGCAGCGCGCCGACCACGCCGGCCAGCGAATCGCGGACCAGGCGGTGATAGCTCAGCCATTGCGTGGGACCGGTGAAGTGGCCTTCGACGGCGATGCGGCCCCATTGATCCATGACTTCCTGCACCATCGCCTGTGCACCGCGCGGCTGCAGGCCCAGCGAGTTGCCGACGAAGTAGGTTTGATCGGTGCCTTGGTGCTGCGGGATCAGAAACTGGCTGCGCAGGTGGCGCAGCGGATCGGCAGCATCAAGTGCGGTGGCGTGAGCGGGTGACAGCGTTTCGTTCATCGGTGCGGACACGTCGAGGATGTAGCCGCAGTGTAACCGCGCCCGGCCGCTCAGGCCTCTGGAGTGACAGGTTTTGGCAGTGGATGCACGGCCCCGCATTGGCTGCAGGTACGGTGTTCGATGGATGCATGGAACCGGTCGAAGACCTTGGGCAGATCAGTCTCGATGTTCTTCAGGTGGAAGAACTCCTCGTAGATCTTGTGATTGCACTGCTGGCAGAACCACATGAAGCCGTCGAGCTCATGGTCCAGTCGCTTGCGCTCGACCACCAGGCCGATCGAGCCGGGCATGCGCTGCGGTGAATGCGGCACGCGTGGCGGCAGCAGGAAGATCTCGCCGGCCCGGATCGGGATGTCGCGCACCGCGCCATCTTCCTGTATCCGCAGCACCATCTCGCCTTCGAGCTGGAAGAACCACTCCGGGCCTTCGTCCCAGTGGTAGTCGTTGCGGCTGTTGGGGCCGGCAACCACCATGACGATGAAGTCACCGTTCTCGATCATCTTGTTGCCGACCGGCGGCTTCAGGAGATGGCGGTGTTCTTCGATCCAGCCGAGCAGGTTCAGGGGTAGGGGGAGCATGCGGGGCCTGTTGGTGGGTGGGGCTTGGGGTGTTCTGGTGGTTTGGTTGTTGCGGCGTTAGCTTTGTAGTTGCTGTTGTGGTTGGTTTTGCTTTGACTGTTGCCGTTGTATTGGCTTTTGCTTTTGATCTCGCTTTGGCTTTGGCTTTGGCTTTGGCTGTTGCTTTGGCTTTGGCTTTGGCTCTGCCCTTTGCTTTGGAATTGGCTTCTGCTCTGTCCCTTCTCCCGCATGCGGGAGAAGGTGCCCGAAGGGCGGATGAGGGCAGGGTTTTGACTTGGCTGGGGCGGTAGGCCCTCACCCCCAGCCCCCGCTCCGCGCCCCGGCCCTTGCGCAAGGGCGTTCGAGTAGCAGCGAACCTGTGGTTCGCAAGCTGCTCCTCTCACCCCGCGCGCGGGAGAGGGGAGGAAGCCTAGCTTCGGTGGGTTGGCTGTTAATGCCTTTTGCCCTTCCGCGGCACAAACGACAAGGCCTTCTCATACGCAGGCTGCAGTTCCTCCGGCGAACCCACATCAATGCCCATTTCGCTGACCCGGCCGTCGCGCAGGCTGTAGACCCAGCCGTGCACCATCAGCTTCTGGCCGCGCGCCCAAGCGTCCTGCACGATGGTCGAGCGGCAGGCGTTGACCACCTGTTCGATCACGTTCAACTCGCACAGGCGCGCGTGGCGTAGGTCGGGATCGTCGATCTGCGACAGGATGTCGTCGTGCTTCTGGGCGACATCGCCGACATGGCGCAGCCAGTTGTCTGCGAGGCCGACACGCACCTTGTTCAAGGCCGCATGCACGCCGCCGCAGCCGTAATGGCCGACGATCAGGATGTGTTTGATCTTGAGCTGATCCACGGCGTACTGGATCACGCTCAGGCAGTTCAGGTCGGTGTGCACCACCACGTTGGCGATGTTGCGGTGGACGAAGATCTCGCCCGGGGCCATGCCGATGATCTGGTTGGCCGGTACGCGCGAATCGGAGCAGCCGATCCACAGGTATTCCGGGCTCTGCTGCTTGGCCAGCTGGTGGAAGAACTCGGGATCTTCCTTCTCGATCCGGTCCGCCCATTCGCGGTTCTTGAGCAGCAGGTTGTGGATGTCTTTCATGTTGAAGCTTCCCTTGCGATCTTGAGGGGTAGGGCGCTGCCGGAAGTGTTGACGGCGGCGTCGCGGGAAACGGGGCGCAGCTCAGTCATCGTGCTGATCGCCGTGCTCACTGCGGTAAAGCTGCATCCACTGCGCCAGTTCGCGGGCATCGGGGGTGTCCAGGGCCTGCAAGGCCTCGATCACCGCCAGCTGGTTTGCCTGCGGGTGGTTCTGGCTCAGTTTCAGCTTGATCTGGATCTGCTGCACGTCCAGGCGGAAGCCTACGATGGCGCGTAGCGATGGAGCGTGATCGTCCAGGCTGGCATCAAACTGCCAATCCTGACCGACGCTGGCCTCGAAGAAGTTGCTGGTGTCCGACAGCAGCTGTGCCAAGCCCGCGGTGTCGTCGAAACGGTGCAGTTCGCCGATCAATTCGGCGGCAGCGTAGTTCCAGGTAGGGACGCGCGCCGCGCTCTCCTTGTCCGGGTACCAGCTGGCCGAGACATAGCCCTGCGGGCCGTTGACCAGCACCTTTGCGCGGCCGCTATGCCGTGACTGCTTGTTGGCCTTGGCCCAATGGCCGATCAGCTCAACTTTGTCCCCGTCACGCCGGTACAGCACCGGCATGCGCGTCAGTTCGGGCAGGCCGTCGTCGCCGGTGGTCAGCAGGGTCACGAACGGGTCGCGCGCCAGCAGGCGGTCCAGCCAGAGCAGATCGGTTTCGACGAAGGCGCGCTGGGCGAACACGAAAGGCCGCTTAGACCCGGGTGCCGAGCAGCTGCACCATGCGCTCGCGCAGCGTGTCGTCGTCGCCTTGCGGCGGGCTCACTTCGTGCAGTGAGAAACCGCGGTGCAGCGCGTCTTCTTCGTCCAGGCCGTCAAAGGCGACGAACTCGGCGTCGAACAGCTGTGCACGGGCAGTGTCTTCGCTGTCGTAGCTCAGGGTGTTGCCATCGCTGTCCAGAATCTCGGCAGTGCCGCCCGGACGGACCCGCAGGCGCGCCCAGATCAAGGTGCCGCCGAGCTGTGCCAGCCACCACTGGTCAGGAGTGTTCTCGAAATCAGTCATTTCATTACCTGCGAAAAAAGCCACAACAGCAGTGCCATGCCGAGCCCGCCGAGCATCACCAGCAAAGCGATGCGGGCGGGTGTGGCCAAGCCGGACAGCGAGCGGTCGGCGATACCGGTAAAACCGCGGCCCAGCAGCCAGCGCAGGCACTCTGGTTTGAGAAAGGCGCCGGCACCGAATTCGGATGCCAGCGCCGGATGCCGGTCGCGTATATGGACCAGCGTCAACGGCCAGAAAATCAGGAAGGCGCTAAGGCCGGCAATGGCCACGCCGACAAAGCAAAGAGCGAAGAACAAGGTCAACGGCACCGCCTCCTGTTACTGGATCAGATGAATCAGTACTCCGCCGAACCCGGTGCGCGCGGGTAGGGGATTGCATCGCGGATGTTGGACAGGCCGCAGACGTAAACCACCAGGCGCTCGAAGCCCAGGCCGAAACCGGCGTGCGGCACCGAACCGTAGCGACGGAAGTCGCGGTACCACTGGTAGTGATCCGGATCCAGGCCGAACTGCGCCATGCGCGCGTCGAGCACGTTCAGGCGCTCTTCGCGCTGGCTGCCGCCGATGATCTCGCCAATGCCCGGGGCCAGCACGTCCATCGCGGCGACGGTCTTGCCGTCATCGTTCAGGCGCATGTAGAAGGCCTTGAAGTGTTCCGGATAGTTGGTGACCACCACCGGGCGGCCAACGTGTTCTTCGGTCAGCCAGCGCTCGTGTTCGGTCTGCAGGTCCAGGCCCCATTCGACCGGGTAGTCGAACTTCTTGCCGGACTTCTGCAGCAGGCTGATTGCATCGGTGTACTCGATGCGCTCGAACGGTGCATTGACGAAGGCTTCAAGGCGGGTGATGGCGTCCTTCTGTACACGTTCGGCGATGAAGGCCATATCGTCGGCACGTTCATCAAGCACGGCGCGGAACAGGTACTTCAGGAAATCCTCGGCCACGCGTGCGTTTTCGGCCAGGTCGGCGAAGGCGATTTCCGGCTCCACCATCCAGAACTCGGCCAGGTGGCGGGTGGTGTGGCTGTTCTCGGCGCGGAAGGTCGGGCCGAAGGTGTAGACCTTGCTCAGTGCCAGGCAGTAAGCCTCGACGTTGAGCTGACCGGACACGGTCAGGAAGGTTTCCTTGCCGAAGAAATCGCGGCTGAAGTCGACCTGGCCGTCGCTGGTGCGCGGCAGGTTGGCCATGTCCAACGTGGAGACGCGGAACATCTGGCCAGCACCCTCGGCATCGGAGGTGGTGACGATGGGCGTGCTGATCCAGTAGAAGCCGTTCTCGTGGAAGTACCGGTGCACGGCCTTGGACAGGCAGTCGCGGATACGGGTGACCGCGCCGAACAGGTTGGTGCGCGGGCGCAGGTGCGCCACTTCGCGCAGGAACTCCGGCGACATCGGCTTGGGCTGGATCGGGTAGGTCAGCGGGTCTTCGACCCAGCCGACGATCTCGAGGCTCTGCGCCTGGATCTCGAAGCTCTGGCCCTTGCCCTGCGACTTGACCAGGGTGCCGGTGGCGATCACCGAGCAGCTCGGGGTCAGCTTCTTGATGTCTTCGAAATTGGACAGCGCTTCGGTGGCCACGACCTGGATCGGGGCAAAGCCCGAGCCATCGCTGACGTTGACGAAGGCCAGTCCAGCCGAGCCGCGCACCGTGCGGACCCATCCGCGGACTGTGACTTCTCCGCCTTCCGGGAACTTCCCGGCAAGGGCGTGTGCAACGCTGACCACCGTCATGACTTGAATCCTCTGTTGATCGACTCGATCTGTGAATGCGAGATTTTAGCGGTTCAACACCCGGGCAGGCGAGCATTTATCAGCGCTTGCAGTCCGGCGGACCGCCTCCATCTATAATTGGACCGTAATTCTGCTGGAGTCGCCCCACCATGGCTGTTCATCTGACCCCCATCGCCCATTCCCGCGTGCAGCGCTTCGTCAGCGGCACCCCGGGTGCGCTTGGCCTGCGTTTTGGCGTGACCCGCACCGGTTGCTCGGGCTGGGGCCATGTCACCGACCTAGCCAAGGATGAGCGCGAGGGCGACACCGTGTTCGAGCAGGACGGCGTGCGCATCTACGTGGACGCGCAGAGCCTGCCGCTGGTGGATGGCACCGAGATCGACTTCGGCAAGCAGGGCCTGAGCGAGACGTTCACCTTCAAGAATCCCAACGCAGCGGCCGAATGCGGCTGTGGCGAGAGCTTCACCACCGATGACATGCACCGCTGAGCAAGGCGGCTGTGCTGCTTCTGTAGGAGCGGCGTAAGCCGCGAAGCTGGTCAGGTGTCGGGGCCATCAAGGTCCAGCGCACAGGGCGCTTTCCCCTGTAGGACCGAGCCATGCTCGGCTGGGGCATTCCCGGCGGCGTCCGGGATTGTGCATAAAGCCCCTGCCGAGCATGGCTCGGCACTACGCTCAGTCGGCTGCCAATTGCGCGGGCGCGTCCTGGCGCCGCTGCAGCATCACCGCAATGCCCCACAGCAGCAAACCAACCGCTGCCGTCACCGCGCCTACATAGCCGGTGGAGGCGTGGCCATAACCGGCGCCAATAGCCATGCCGCCCAGCCACGGGCCGAGCGCGTTTGCCGTATTGAAGGCGGCATGGTTGGAGGCGGCGGCCAGGGTCTGGGCCTCGCCGGCCGCGTCCATCAGGCGGGTCTGCAGGGCCACGGCCAACGCGCCCATCGTACCCACGGCGATGATCGCCGGTACCATTGCCCAGGCCGAGTTCGCGGCCAGCGGGAACAGCATCAGCACGACGATGGACCATGCCAGCAGCACGCCGGCGGCGCGGAACTGCAACCGGTCGACCAGCTTGCCGCCAGCAACGTTGCCGATGATCGCGCCGACGCCGAACAGGCCGACCGCGACCGGCATCCAGCGCTCATTGATGCCGGTGACATTGACCAGGGTTGGTGCGAGATAGGTGAATACGCAGAACATGCCGGCAAAGCCGATCGCGCCGATGGCCAGCGCCAGCCACACCTGGCTGGTATTGAAGGCGCGCAGTTCACGCAGCGGCGAGGTGCGGACCTCGCTGGGATCGGCTGGCAGCTGGCGGGCAACCATCGTTACCGTGGCGAGAGCGAGCAGGCTGACCAGCACGAAGGCGCTGCGCCAGTTGAATTGCTGGCCCAGCCAGGTGGTCAGCGGGTTGCCCAGCAGGATGGCGATGGACAGCCCCAGCAGCACCTTTGAAACGGCCGCGCCGCGCTGTTCTGGCGGGCTGATCGAGGCGGCGACCAGCATGGCCACGCCGAAATAGGCGCCATGCGGCAGGCCGGCGACGAAGCGCGCCAGCAGCATCGTGTGGTAGCTCGGGGCCAGTGCGCTGGCCAGGTTGCCGATGGCGTAGAAGCCCATCAGCCATAGCAGCAGGCTGCGGCGGCGCAGGCTGGCGCCGGCAAAGGCCAGCAGCGGCGCGCCGACCACCACACCAATGGCGTAGGCGCTGATCAAGTGCCCGACCTGGGCTTCAGTGATTGCCAGGCCGCGGCTGATTTCCAGCATCAAGCCCATGCTTGCGAACTCGCTGGTGCCGATGGCAAAGCCGCCCAATGAGAGCGCGATGAGAATGAAGGTGCGCTGGCGCGGCGTCAGCTGCGCTGCCAGGGGAAGCGTGGAATTCACGTCGGGCGGTCCGGGAGGAGCGTGGAATCGGTTACATAGTGTACTGTTGCGACGCAGCATCGGTAGCGGTCGAGACCCGTTCCGGCGCCGGATACTGTGTTGCACGGGCCGGGGGTAACTTGCCTCCAGTTCACTTCCAGTGGATAATACCCGGCTTCCTGCGCTCCCAGTGCAGGATCCCTTGCCCCACCGCAAAGCACAGCGGGGGGCTGTCCAGCCCGTCAGGGCTATATCCGAAAGGTATAAAAACATGAGTCGTCATTACGAAGTCGTGTTCCTGGTCCACCCGGATCAGAGCGAACAGGTCCCCGCCATGATCGAGCGCTACAAAGCGCTGGTCGAAGCCGGCAACGGCACCATCCACCGTCTGGAAGATTGGGGCCGTCGTCAGCTGGCTTACCCGATCCAGAACCTGGTGAAGGCTCACTATGTTCTGCTGAACATCGAAGCCGACCAGGCAGTTCTGAACGAACTGACCGAGAGCTTCCGCTTCAACGACGCCGTGCTGCGCAACCTGGTCATCAAGCGTGACGAGGCTGACACCGAGCAGTCGCTGATCATGAAGAGCAAGGACGAGAAGGGCGACAAGCCCGAGCGTGGCGAGCGCCGTCGTCGTGACGACGAAGAAGGTGCATCTTCCAACAATGACGAAGCCGGCGACGACGCCGCTTCTGCTGAATAAGGAGCACTTTCATGTCCAAGTTCTTCCGCCGCCGCAAGTTCTGCAAGTTCACCGCTGAAGGCGTGAAAGAGATCGATTACAAGGATCTCAACACCCTGCGTCAGTACCTGACCGAGAACGGCAAGATCGTTCCGAGCCGCGTGACCGGCACCAAGTCCAAGTACCAGCGCCAGCTGGCCACGGCCGTCAAGCGCGCCCGTTTCCTGGCCCTGATCCCGTACACGGACAACCACGACGTCTAATCCGATTTTTCGGAAGAACCCGCATCAGTTGCGGGTTCTCGACAGGAAATCCGGCCTTGGCCGGATTTTCCGCATCCACCGTCCTATTCGGACAGCAAGCGTTGCGGAGCCATTGGCGCCGCTAACGAATAACGGAGCTACACCATGAAGCTGATTCTTATCCAGAAAGTGACCAACCTCGGCGGCCTGGGCGACCTGGTTGACGTGAAGCCGGGCTACGGCCGTAACTTCCTCGTGCCGCAGGGCAAGGCCGTTCCGGCCACCGCCAGCAACATCGCCGAGTTCGAAGCCAAGCGTGCTGAGTACGAAGCCAAGGCCCAGGCCTCGCACAACGATGCCGAAGCCCGCGCTGCCAAGTTCGAAGGCGCCAGCGTCACCATCGGTGCGCACGCTTCGACCGAAGGCAAGCTGTACGGTTCGGTTGGCCCGCGCGATATCGCTGAAGCCTTCACCGCTGCCGGCCTGGAGCTGAGCAAGAGCGAAGTGATCCTGGGCGAAGGCGCTTTCCGCAACGTTGGCGAGTTCGACGTCATCGTCAAGCTGCACGCCGATGTGGAAACCACCGTCAAGGTCATCGTCGAAGCCGACGCCTGATCCTGCCGCACTGGTTGTAAAGAACGGGCGCCGCAAGGCGCCCGTTTCTTTTGGCCGCCTGGTGGGTCTGACCACCGATGGCCATGGGTGTCGCTATACTCGGTAGCCAGTGCCGTACTTTGACTGTTGAATTCCACGGAATATCAATGACTTGAGTGCGGGAAGGGAACCTCCGGAACCTCATTCCGGATGTCGGCAGTTGCTGCCGATGTCCGCCAACAGCCCGATTCCATGCGTCTATCCACGATCAAGCTCTCCGGTTTCAAGTCGTTCGTCGATCCCACGACCTTGCACCTGCCGACCAATATGACCGGCGTTGTCGGTCCGAATGGCTGTGGCAAGTCCAACATCATCGACGCGGTGCGCTGGGTGATGGGCGAGAGCTCGGCCAGCCGCCTGCGCGGCGATTCGCTGACCGACGTGATCTTCTCCGGTTCGGCCGGGCGCAAGCCGGTGTCGCAGGCGACGGTGGAGCTGATCTTCGATAACAGCGATCACACGATCTCCGGCGAGTACGCCTCGTTCAACGAGATCTCGGTCAAGCGCACGGTCAGCCGTGATGGCAGCAGCAACTATTATTTGAACGGCACCAAGTGCCGTCGCCGCGATATCACCGATCTGTTCCTGGGCACCGGGCTTGGACCGCGCAGCTACTCGATCATCGAGCAGGGCATGATCAGCCAGATCATCGAGGCGCGCCCGGAAGACCTGCGCGTGTATCTGGAAGAGGCCGCCGGCATCTCCAAGTACAAGGAGCGCCGCAAGGAAACCGAAACCCGCATCCGCCACACCCGCGAGAATCTGGATCGGCTCAACGACCTGCGCGAGGAAATCGGCAAGCAGCTCGAACACCTCAAGCGCCAGGCGCGGCAGGCCGAGCAGTACCAGGCGTTGCAGGAAGAACGCAGGGTCAAGGACGCGGAATGGAAGGCGCTGGAATACCGCGGCCTCGATGGCCGTCTGGGTGGCCTGCGCGAAGCCCTGTCGCGCGAAGAAACCAAGCTGCAGCAGTTGATCGCCGAGCAGCGCGAAGCGGAAAGCCGCATTGAAACCGGCCGCGTACGCCGCGAAGAAGCGGCCGAGAATTTGAACAAGGCGCAGGCCGATGTGTACCAGGTGGGCAGCACCCTGGCCCGGCTTGAGCAGCAGATCCACCACCAACGGGAACTGGCGCAGCGTCTGCACAAGGCGCACGACGAAACCCGTCAGGCGCTGTCCGAACTTGGCCAGCACATCAGCGGCGACGAAGCCAAGTTGATCGTGCTGCGCGAGTCGGTGGAGAACGCCGAGCCGCAGCTGGAGCAGCTGCAGGAAGACAACGAGATCCGTCAGGAAGCACTGCGTGAGGCCGAGGCCAAGCTGGCCGACTGGCAGCAGCGCTGGGAAGCGCATAACCGCAATACCTCCGAAGCAAGCCGCTCCGGCGAGGTTGAGCGCACCCGCGTGGACTATCTGGACAAGCAGGTCCTGGAGGCTGACCGCCGCCGCGAAGCATTGCAGGCAGAGCGCGCCGGCCTGGATCTGGATGCGCTGGCCGAAGCTTTCGAGCAGCTGCAGTTGGAACACGATGCGCAGAAGACCGCGCTGGAGACCTTGAGCGAGCAGGTCGAACTGCGCAAGGAATCGGTGGCGGCACTGCAGGAACAGCAGCGCACCGGTCAGTCGGAACTGGCCGATGTGCGCAAGCAGGCGCAGTCAGCACGCGGCCGGCTTTCCTCGCTGGAAACACTGCAGCAGGCCGCACTGGGCCAGGAGCAGGGCGCTGCTGCAACATGGCTGAAAGCACACGGGCTGGATTCGGCCGCGCGCGTTGGCGAGCGCATTACCGTAGAAAGCGGCTGGGAGAATGCCGTTGAAAGTGCGCTCGGGCAGCTGATCGAAGGCGTGCTGGTGGATGCACCGGAAGCCCTGGTCGATGCACTGGCCGAGTTGGGTGAAGGGCGCATTGCGCTGGTTGCCAACGTCGATGGCAAGGCTGACTTCGCGCCGACCTCGCTGGCCGCGAAAGTGCAGGGGCCGCTGGCGATCCGCCGTCTGCTGGCGCATCTGCATGGCGCTGAAGACCTGACGCAGGCGCAGCAGCTGCAAGGCAAGCTGGGTGACAGCGAGTCGGTGATCACCCGCAGCGGTGAACGCCTGGGGCAGGGCTGGGTGCGTTTGTCGCGCTCCGGTGCGGCCGAGCAGGGCGCGTTGCTGCGTGAGCGCGAAATCGTCACCTTGCGCGAGCAGATCGAATCCCTGCAGGAACGAGAGGCTGCATTGGAGCAGCAGCTGGCTGGCTTGCGTGAGCAATTGTTGGCTGCCGAGCAGCAGCGCGAAGACGTGCAGCGCTCGTTGTATCAAGCGCATCGCGCCGGCTCCGAATTGGCGGGGCAGCTGCAGAGCCAGCAAGGCAAGTTGGAATCCACGCGCACGCGCATTGAACGTATCGAGAGCGAGCTGGCGCAGCTGCTGGAAACGCTGGATGTCAGCCGCGAGCAGGCCACCGAGGCGCGCCTGCGACTGGATGAGGCCGTGTCTAGCATGGGCGATCTGGAATCGGCCCGGCACGCGCTGGAAAGCGAGCGCAGGCAGATGAGCGATGCCCGTGATCAGGCGCGTGATGCTGCACGCAATGTGCGCGACAGCATGCATGCGCTGGCGCTGACGCTGGAGTCGCAGCGCACCCAGATCAGTTCGCTGAGCCATGCACTGGAGCGCATGGGCAGCCAGCGCGGTCAGCTGGATTCACGTCTCGGCGAACTGCACTCGCAGCTGGATGAGGGCGATACGCCGGTCCATACGCTGGAAGCCGAGCACCAGAACGCATTGGCCGAGCGCGTGCGTGTTGATCGCGTGCTCGCCGAAGCGCGTACCTTGCTTGACGGTATCGATCATGAGCTGCGTGGCCTGGAACAGACCCGCCACCAGCGCGATGAGCAGTCACTGGCGCAGCGCGAACGCATCTCGCAGCGCAAGCTCGATCAGCAGGCCTTGGTGCTCAGTGCCGAGCAGCTGTCGGCTGCGGTGGAGAAGGCCGGCTTCGTGCTGCAGGACGTGATCAATACGCTGCCCGAAGATGCGCGGCTATCGGATTGGGAATCGACAGTGCACCAGATCGACGGCCGCATGCGGCGGCTGGAGCCGGTCAATCTGGCGGCGATCCACGAATACGGCGAGGCCTCGCAGCGCTCGGAGTACCTGGAGGCGCAGAACGTCGATCTGAATACCGCGCTGGAAACCCTGGAAGACGCCATCCGCAAGATCGACCGCGAAACCCGCGGGCGCTTCAAGGACACCTTCGACCGGGTCAATTCCGGCGTGCAGGCGCTGTATCCGCGCCTGTTCGGCGGTGGCCATGCCTACCTGGAGCTGACCGGCGAAGACCTGCTCGACACCGGCGTGACCATCATGGCGCGGCCGCCGGGCAAGCGCGTGTCCAATATCTCGCTGCTGTCTGGCGGTGAGAAGGCGATGACCGCGGTGGCGCTGGTATTTGCGATCTTCCAGCTCAACCCGGCCCCGTTCTGCCTGCTGGACGAGGTGGATGCGCCGCTGGACGAGGCCAACGTCGGCCGCCTGGCCAATATGGTCAAGGAAATGAGCGAGAAGGTGCAGTTCCTGTTCGTCAGCCATAACAAGGCGACGATGGAGGCGGCGCACCAGTTGTCGGGTGTCACCATGCGTGAGCCAGGTGTCAGTCGACTGGTCAGTGTTGATCTGGAAGAGGCTGCCCGATTGGCGGGCGCGGCCTGACGTGCCATCCTTTAACCACCTGAACGATTAATCCGGAGACTGCAGCGCATGTCTGACACGGCACTGTTGCGTATCGGCATTCTGGTTGCCGGCGTTTTGCTGGTAGCGGCCATTTTCTTTTTCAGCCGGCCCAAGCGGCTGGCGCAAGGCAAGCGCAAGGAACCTGCCAGCGGTGAGCAACCGCGGCGTGAGCCGGTGCTGGGCGGTGCCGATGGCGCTGCAGGTGCCGAGGTGGGCGAGGGCGGCGCAGAAGGCGACGGCGTGAGCCAGCCCGAGCTTGGCCTGCCTGACGTGGACGAAGGCAACCTGAGTGAGCTCGGCAAGCGGCCTACACAGGATTTCGACAAGATTGTCTCGCTGTACGTGGCTGCCCGTTCCGGGCAGGTGCTGCGTGGCGAGGACATCGTGGTGGCGGCGGAAAAGACTGGCCTGGTCTTCGGCTACATGAATGTGTTCCACCGTCTGGTGGAAGGGCATTCGGAGCGCGGCCCGATCTTCTCGATGGCCAGCATCATGAAGCCGGGCAGTTTCGACATGGCCAACATCCGCGAGATGGAAACCCCGGCCATTGCGTTCTTCCTGACCCTGCCAGCGCCGATGACTGCGCTCGATGCCTGGGAAAAGATGCTGCCGACCGTGCAGCGCATGGGCGAGCTGCTGGATGGCGTGGTGCTGGATGACAGCCGCAATGCGCTGGGTCGCCAGCGCATCGCGCATATCCGCGATGATCTGCGTGCATATGACCGCCAGCATCAGGCGCCGCCGCTGACCAAGTCGCCGCGTTGGTGAGGCTTTAAGAGCTACCCCTCCCCAGCCCTCCCCTGCGCTGCCCCAAGGGAGGGGGCAGGGCTTTTCCCCCTCCCTTGCGCGCCGCGCAGGGGAGGGCCGGGGAGGGGTGCG